>NZ_JEXG01000002.1:0-166407 GCF_000581275.1 Acinetobacter sp. 809848 | reverse complement strand
AAGAGGAAGGAGTTGCTGTCGCTTTAGTTGATGTCGACCTCAGTTCATACTTGGCGAAATGACGAGGTCAATTTAGCCTGTGCATCTGCTTGGAGTGAAGGCTATTTTGCTTGGGTTTTAAGTAATATTCGCCCTTTAAGGCAGCCAGTAAAAATTTTAGCTAAACGTAAAATTTATCAAGTTGAGCTGGATTTACCATAAATAACGTTGATTTTATCAATGGAGTCGTTAAGCTAAGAATAGCTATTGCAATGGCGATTTTAGAACAGGAAAGTTTAGTTATGTCACGTGTTGCTCGTTATCATGCCGATCGTACCAATCAGAAGCTCTATTTTGCACGTCTAGCGTGTCAACAGGCAGAGCAGACCGATCATGTGCAGCAGGTACAAGCTTACCGTGAAGCAGCTGTATTTCATTTACATGGCGCAATGTTAGCGTTCTTACAAGAATTGGTACGTTATTACCGTTTAAATGATTTGCAACCCACCTTAAAATCTATTGAGGAACATATGGCGGCAAAAGGACAGGTTTCCCCTGAAGTGTCCGTTTTGCAGCAATTGGCAAAAGATGGTTTTGTTGCAGAGTTAAAACGAGCTTATCGTATGTGCCAATACGCCCCAGAACCAAAAGAACCGACTCCTGAAGAAGAAACTTCTTCTAACCTTATTATTAAAGTGACACAAGGGCCTCAGTCTTGGTTGCCAGATGTTAAAATCTTGCGTGAATGGCACCGAGAATTAAGTCATTTAATTGATGGTTTTCGTAACGAAATGGTCGAGTTCTAAAATTAAACTGCCTAGATGCTTGAAATTTAGACTAGGTGTGCCTATATAAATAAGACAAGAGATGCAAAGTGCAAGGGTGCTTTGCCACCATGTTGAAACATGGAGGAAGTATATGTCTATACAGCAATTGAAAGAGTTATTTGGAAATCAAGAAGCAGTGTTGGAATTAGTTCAACTCGAAGGTGGCGAACTCGCCTTGCGTAATGCAGGTTCTGAGAATGAACCCTTGGTTAAAATTCAATTTAGCGATGAAGTCAAAGCAATCTTGGGTGAGCAGACTCCAGTTGTTGCTCAGCATATGATTCAGGCTGCATTATTTGGACTGCTGGAAAAGCAGGTAAACGAGTGGCAGGCTGAGGTATTAGACGAACAGCCTAAATTCTTGAGTTAAAAAAAGCGTACTCTTGAGTACGCTTTTTATATGGGTTAATGAATTGTTGACTGATGAGCAAGCTCGATCTGATTTAAGATGTGGTGACTCATATTCTTTGCCATTTCTTCTTTTGCATAGAACACTTCGCCAATATTTTCATCACGGATAACCGCTGCTTCTTCTTTGCTTTCTGCGCAAATTAATACCTGAATCTGAGGATTTAATTGCTTGGCAATCGCCACGATACGGTGAATATCTAAAATATCCATAGGTGAGATTACCAAGAGTCGTGCATGCATGATATGTGCTTGAATTAAAACACTTGGTTCAGTAGCAACACCACTCACAGCAGCAATATTTGCGTTACGTAGTTTTTCTACGATTTCACGATTCTCTTCTGCAATAACGACCTTAATATTCTCATTAATTAAATTTTCAGTAATGCGTCGTCCTACACCGCCATATCCCACAATTACGACCTGATCACGTAAGTAAGCTTGATCAACTTCATCGGGTAACATTGCCAATGGGTCACCGCTACGTTCAAGCAGTCGAGCTAAGTGAGAGCGTTCACGAATCCAGCGTTGTACAGGTTCAATCGCTGAGAAGATGAAAGAGTTAAGCGTAATTGAAAATAAAGCGCCTGCTAGAATTAGATTCTGAGCTTCTAAGCTTAATAAGCCTAAAGAAACACCCAGTGTCGCTAAAATAAATGAAAACTCACCAATCTGTGCAAGGCTTGCCCCGACTGTTAAAGCTGTATTGATTGGATAGCGGAAGAATAAAACCAATGCCATTGCAGCAAGTGTCTTACCCACCATAATAATCGCGATAACAGCTAAAATATGGAGCGGACTCTCAACAAGAATATGTGGATCAAACAGCATACCCACAGAAACGAAAAATAAAATCGAGAAAATTTCACGTAGTGGGAGAGTCTCTTCTTCTGCACGATGGCTAAAGTCTGATTCTTTAACGACCATACCCGCAAAGAATGCGCCTAAAGCCATTGAAACCCCAAAGATGGCATAAGAACCGTAGGCAATCGAAACTGCAGCAGCGACGACAGTCAGCGTAAATAGCTCTCGTGACCCTAAACGAGCAACAAATTGCATAATAATAGGTACAACGCGCTTGCCTACAATGAGCATAAAGGCAATAAAGCCAATCACCTTTAATAAGGTGATTCCAAGGGTTAACCAGATATTACCGTCTGCACCTGCTGGCGCTTTTCCACCGAGTAAAACAGCTGTAGCCGGAAGAAGCACTAAAACTAGCACCATCACTAAATCTTCGACTAACAACCAACCCACAGCAATTTTGCCGTTGACTGAGTCTAAAAGACCTCGGTCTCCTAATGCTTTTAATAATACAACTGTACTCGCACACGATAGACTTAAGCCAAAAACAAGTGCAGACCCGAAACTCCATCCCCATAGCATTGAAACGCCAATACCAAGTAAGGTTGCAACAGCGATTTGTAAAATTGCGCCAGGCAAGGCAATACGACGAACCAGTAATAAGTCTTTTAATGAAAAGTGCATCCCTACACCAAACATCAGGAACATGACCCCGAGTTCTGCAAGCTGGTTGGCAAGGTGGATATCTGCTTCTATACCGGGTGTATTTGGGCTAATAATAATTCCGGCAATTAAATAGCCGATAAGAGGGGGGAGTCGTAATCGGGCTGCAATGTAGCCAAAAATGAGGGCAACGCCGAAACCAACAGCAAGTAAAATAATTAAATCTACGTCATGCGGCACTAAAAACTCCTTTTACGTGAGTTAGGCTAAAAACAAGCATAAAAAATGCCAAGGCGGAATGTAGAGAAAGTTTAACAAAAAGGTAGGTATAAAAAAAATGCAAAAAAAACGACTTCATAAAGAAGTCGTTTTTTTTCGAGGCTAAAATTATTTGATTTTAGCTTCTTTGAAAATCACGTGTTGACGGATTTTTGGATCAAATTTTTTGATTTCCATTTTTTCCGGCATAGTACGTTTGTTTTTAGTCGTGGTATAGAAGTAACCTGTACCAGCTGAAGAAACGAGGCGAATCTTATCACGCATTGCTCAGACTCCTTAGATCTTTTGACCTTGAGCACGAAGGTCTGCAACAACCTTTTCGATACCCAATTTGTCAATAATACGCATACCTTTAGTGGTTAAACGAAGACGTACAAAACGTTTTTCGCTTTCTAACCAGAAACGGTGGTGGTGCAGGTTCGGCTCGAACCGGCGCTTGGTTTTGTTGTTGGCGTGTGAGACGTTGTTACCAACGACTGGACGCTTGCCGGTAACTTGGCAAACCTTAGACATGGTGTAACTCCATTGATTCAGCCAACAGCAAATCTGTGGCCAGTCATACTAAATGTAAACGGATGAATTCATTCAAGGGGCGTTTTATACCAAAAATACGATTAAAAGACAAGCGAAATTGGTAAAAACGAGGCATGATTTAGTATAACAGATCATGCCTTGATCAGTTAGCGCAACAAGGTTTTCGAAATGAAACGATGAATAGGCTTATTGAACGGTGGAAGAATGTATTTAAGGCTATAAAGTTTTGGATTTGACATCATCGAACGCTCATGAGAAAGGCTAAAAAAGCCCTCTGGTCCGTGATATTTACCCATACCTGATGCGCCAATTCCGCCAAACGGTAAATCATCTTGTGCAACATGGGTAATCACCATGTTAATTCCGAAATGCCCTGAATGGGTGTGCTGTGCAATATAGTCAGCACGCGCTTGATCATAGTCAAAATAATACATCGCTAAAGGACGTGGACGACTATTAATGAATTCGATGACTTCTTCTATTTGGTCATATTCTAAAATCGGTAGAATAGGCCCGAAGATTTCATTTTGCATAATATCCATTGCGGTCGTCACGCCAGTGACTAAAGTCGGTGCAATTTTGCGGACATCATCTAAAATTTCATTTTGCGGATTAATTTCAACAATACGTGCGCCTTGATCACGGGCATTTTCGAGATAACCCTGAATGCGGTTGTACTGTTTATCATTAATAATAGAAGTGTAGTCTTGGTTGTTTCTGAAATGAGGATACATTCCTGCCACAATCAATTTAAAGTTTTCGATGAACTCGGCAGTTTTGCCTCGTGGTAAGAAAATATGATCTGGTGCAACACAAGTTTGTCCTGCATTCCACAATTTACCTACAGCAATACGTTGGGCAACATCTTTCATATCCATAGATGCATGCACAAGGGCAGGAGACTTTCCGCCTAACTCGAGAATTACTGGAACTAGGTTTTGAGCTGCGGCTGCCATCACTGTTTTACCAACAGAAGTTGAGCCTGTGAAAATCATTTTGTCAAAAGGCAAATGACTAAACGCATCTGAAATAACGCCACCACCATTTACCACAGCAACTAATTCTTGTGGGAATGCTTCTGCCAATGCACTTTCAAGGACTCGGCCAAAGTTTGGTGAGGCACTAGAAATTTTGATCATGGCATGGTTGCCCGCAGCTAGTGCACAGATCAGAGGTCCAACCGAAAGTAATAATGGGTAATTCCATGGTGTAATAATACCAATCACACCCATAGGTTGATATTGTACCCAACCTTTTGCTGGCTGATGTAATACACTGATATGGCGCTTTGATGGTTTCATCCATGCAGTCAGATGTTTACTGTAATATTTGATTTGTTCCAAACTCGTGAGTAGTTCGCCAATTTTTGTTTCCATAACTGCACGATTGCCATAATCAAGGTTAATTGCTTCGGCAATCTGATCTTGATATTTTACCAAGACTCTTTTAAGACGAGCTAAACGATCAATACGCTCTTTAGCAGTGGGTACCGGATGACGTAAATAAGCGAGCTTTTGTTGTTCAAGCAAATCATGTAAATGCTTAACATCATAAGGAAGCTGAGTCTCTGGATTTGTTTTTGTTTGACTGTTCATCGGTACTTACCAAATATACTGATATACTTATTTTTTAGAGTAAATACTCTAAATAGTCAAGTCGGTTTATGTGTTTAAGTCTTAACCATGTGAATTATTAAAGGTTATTAAAATGTCTCTACCTAAAGCTCTGAAGACAAAAGACCGGATTTTACAAATCAGTTTGCAGCTTTTTAACGAGCGAGGTGAACGGTCGGTTACAACCAATCATATTGCGGCGGAGTTAGGTATTAGTCCTGGAAACTTGTATTACCATTTCCGGAATAAGCATGAAATTATTAAAGAATTAATGTACCAATATCAGGTTGAGACTTTGGAAATGCTTTCGTTACCTGAAGACAGACCATTAACGACCAATGATAAAATCAACTATTTTCAGGTATTAAGTGGTCAACTTTGGAGTTACCGTTTTATCCATCGTGATGTCTATCATTTAGTTGAAAGTAACGAAGACTTTAAAAAGATTTATCCTCGTTTTGCGGGACAGGTCATGCAACAGGGGCAAAAGATTTATCAAGCCTTTGTCGATGCCGGCCTTATGAAAATGACACCATCTGAAATTGAAGCGCTCATTATTAACTTATGGATTGTATTAACAAACTGGACAAACTTTTTATATATGTCTGGTCACATTAGTGACAATAACCACTTAGAAGAAAAATGGGTTTGGCAGGCATTACGTCAAATGGTTTTCCTTGAAGGTCCTTATCTTATGGGGGAAAGCCGAGCAACTTACGAGCAGTTGCTTGATTCACTGGGGCCTTCTGATCTATTCGCCAGCTTGTCATCGTTAAAAGATGAATAGTTGTACTTGCCTATTTAGAGCGCTAGAATACTCGGCTTATTAAAAATTTGACTCAATTAAGTGATATTAACCAAATGAATATGACCACTGCCAATACAGCCCGTTTACTGATTACTTGTGAAGACAAGCCTGGGATCGTACAGGCCGTATCGAGCTTTTTGTACCACCAAGGTGCAAACATTACCGCGCTTGATCAGTATGCGACGGAAGCTCAGGGTGGACGTTATTTCATGCGTGTTGAGTTTGAACTTGACCATTTACAGTCACGTAAAGATGCATTAATTCAAACATTTGCTGCCAACGTTGCTGAGCGTTATGGCATGCAATGGCGTCTTGCTTTCGTAAACGAAATTAAAAAGGTTGGTATTTTAGTTTCTAAAGTCGACCATGCTTTACTTGAGTTATTGTGGCGTCATGCACGTGGGTCGTTACCTTGTGAAATTACACACGTGATTTCTAACCACGAAGATTTACGTGAATCCGTTGAGAACTTCGGTATTCCATTTACTGTAATTAAAGTAACTAAAGACAATAAAGCTGAAGCTTATGCACAAATTGATGAAATGATGCAGGGCAATGATTTATTGGTTCTTGCACGTTACATGCAGATTTTAAGCGAAGATTTTGTTGCGAAATGGGAAATGAAAATCATCAATATCCACCATTCTTTCTTGCCAGCTTTCGTGGGTGCTAATCCATACAAGCAAGCTTATGAAAAAGGTGTGAAGTTGATTGGTGCGACAGCTCACTATGTGACGGCTGATCTAGACCAAGGCCCAATTATTGAGCAAGATGTTGAGCGTGTAAGCCATGACTATAATGTTGAGCAATTACGTGAGCTAGGTGAAGATGTTGAGCGTAATGTATTGGCTCGAGCAGTAAAATGGCATTTAGAAGACCGTATTATTGTTGATGGTAACAAGACGGTTGTTTTTTAAATAACGCTTATTTTAAAAAAGCACGCTTCATGCGTGTTTTTTTTATATTAAAAAAAAATATTGAAATGATATAACATAACAAAATTGAATGAATTTATGGTAGGATTCGATCTCTTCATAGTGAAATTAGCCTAGCTATATAAGTTAGATTAAACATTTTGTGAACAAGAGATATGCATTCATGTAACTATGAGAAAACAAAAGCAAAGACACTCAACTGATACAAATTAGTGATATTGAGCAAATGTTTTTCTCAAAAAATAGTTGCAAATGAAAACACTTCTCATTTATTATTGTGGCACTTTATTGTTCTATCCGATGTTTGAAATCGTTTCTACAAATAGAAAGCTGAAATCATCATCCATTAGGTAATTAGATTCTTATGAGTCAATCTTCCGCAGCCTTAAACTCTCCCAATCCGATGAAAAAGAAAGTCATCACGGCACTAATTGCGGTTGCAATTGGTCATATCGGGGTCTTATGGGCGGTCAGCCATATTAAGCCTGCTGAATTAAAGCCAATCGAGAAGAAGCCTTTACAGGTACGTTTCGTAAAAATTCAAGAGCAACCAAAACCACTGCCTCCTAAACCGAAGGAACCACCTAAAAAGCCGGAACCTAAGAAAGAGGTAAAAGAAGTTAAAGTTGTTGAAAAGCCTGTGACACCACCTAAAAAAGTGGAAAAAATTCAACAGGTGAAAAAGGCTGAAACACCAAAAGAAACAGTAAAGACAGAACCTAAAGTTGAAACCAAAGTGGTGACAACGACGACAACAGTTACTGAGAAAGTTGTTGAAAAACCAAAACCAGTGGTACAAGAAGCGCCTAAAGCTCAACCTGCCCCAGATCCATCACCGAAACGCGTTTCAATTGGTGGTTCGGGTGTACAGTGGAGCCGCTCACCACGTTTAACAGTTTCTTCAAAAGATTTACAAGGCGAAGCACGCTCTGTCATGGTACTCATTGAAGCCGATGAAAAAGGCAAAATTATTAATGTGCGAGTGACTAGAAGTAGTGGTATTTCAAGTCTAGATGACAAAGTAGTCCGTGCTGTTCGCGGTGCGAAATTTAAACCTTATATGGAAAATGGTGTTGCTTATCCAATTAAAGCAGAGCAACCCTTTGATTTAACCCCTTAAATGAATTTGAGTCCCAACGGCTAACCTTAATCAGGAGTTCAATATGAACTTTTCAATCTATTGGCAACATGCAGATGCAGTGAGTAAAACCCTGTATTTCATCTTATTGGCAATGTCGATTGCTACCTGGACAGTTTTCATCTTACGTTTGATGGGGACTCGCCAGCTAAAGCAACAAGCTTATGCTCAACTTTCTCAGGCTATCACTTCGCTAAAAGCAAAGTTACAACCTTTGAGTTTTGAACAGCGTAAAGCGGTTGCAGAGCAGGCATTACTTCGTCAGATTTCTGCTGAAAAGGCCAATGCTGATAAAGGTATTTCTGTTTTAGGAACGATTGCTTCAATTGCACCATTCGTAGGTTTGTTTGGTACTGTTTGGGGTATTTTCCATGCGCTGGTTGCCGTAGGTAAAAGCGGACAAGCAGGTTTGGCTCAAGTGGCTACACCAGTAGGTGAAGCACTGATTATGACAGGTCTTGGTCTTGCAGTTGCGATTCCAGCGGTATTGGCTTATAACATTTGTGTACGTGCAAACCGTGGTCTTGCTCACGACTTACAAGACCAAGCGCACAGCTTGTTAATTGACACGATGTTGCAGCAAGACTCAACTGTAAAGTCTGATGTTAAAACTGCACAGCAAAGTTACGTTGGAGGTCAAGCTTAATGGCTTTTCAATTGGGTGAAGACCACGATAGTGGCATGAATGAGATGAATCTCATTCCGCTAATCGACATTATGTTGGTGTTAATGATCATCTTTTTGGTCACAGCAACAGTTGCCAACCCATCGATTCCATTAACGCTTCCTAAAACAACTGCTGAAATTATTGATCCACCACCAAAAGCAATTACGATTAGTATCAATGCAAATGGTGAAGTGGCTTGGGATACTCAAGTAATTAGCCTAGATGAGCTTCAAAAACGTTTTCAAGAAGCAGGTCAAGGCGATGTTAAACCAACAGTTCAACTTCGTGCTGATAAAGAGTCGAAGTACGATACTGTTGCTCAGGTAATGTCTCGCGCCAGTGAAGCCGGACTGAGCGATATTGCCTTTGTAAGTGAAAACTAAAATTTAGTTTACTCAATAAGAAAGCAACCAAACTGGTTGCTTTTTTATTGCTCTGATTTACTGATCTTTCATCAGATGCTGGAATTTACTATATAGCTTGAGCAGTTTTGGTGGAATCGCAAAGTTGCAATAACCTTGTGAAGGATTCTTTGCATAGTAATTCTGATGATATTCTTCTGCTGGATAGAATGTCGGAACAGGGGACAGCTCAGTCACAATATCAAGATCGTCATTTTTTAGAGTCTGAATCGTGTGTTCCGCTGCCTGCTTTTGCTCTTCATTATAATAGTAAATAACAGAGCGGTATTGTGTGCCGATATCATTACCTTGACGGTTTAAAGTCGTTGGATCATGAGTCGCAAAGAACACGTCGAGTAACTGGGAGTAAGTTACTTGCTCTTCATCAAAGTCGACTAAGATCACCTCAGCGTGCTGGGTGTCTCCTTGACATACTTGCTCGTAAGTAGGGTTAGTCGTGTGCCCACCTGCATAACCACTCGTTACTTTTTCTACACCGCGTATTTGTAAAAATACAGCTTCGACGCACCAAAAACAGCCGCCGCCAAATAATGCCTGTTGCATTGTTTTTCCCTCTATTTCCTGCCTATTACAATAGGGTTTATGTATTTAAAATACAAAGTAAAGCATGTATAAAAAAGTAAAGAAAAGTGCATTACTTATTTCATTTAGCTTTAGGTAAACCTTGTCGAACGATTTGAGAGAAGTGTTCACTACTCTGATCTGAGAGCTGTTCAAAATTTTCAGTTCTTGGGTTGATATGCGCAATTTGATACCACTGTTTTAAACTGATATTCTGATTAAGTGCTTTAAGGTCATATAAATAATTAGGTAAGTAACCCGAAGCGATTAGACGATAATCTTTAGGAAGTTCATAGGGGTTAATTGCTTGAACCATATCAAAAATTAAAGTTGTACAGTTACTCGTAAGTGTGTTGTACCACTCAGGCTTTTTGCGTAGCTCATCCGATTTCTTAAGATATTCTAAAAATAGCGCTTTTTGCTCGCTACGCGGCATATTGACTGGGAAATTATAAACCTGCTCTTTACGGATGTTGCTACGCGTATAGACAATATCTTTCTCATCAGAAGCAATTAAGCTCAGTTCATATTTTCTAAAAAAACCGCCAATTGCCGAAAACTCTTCAGTTTTTTCTTTACGAATCTCGATTGAGAAGACTAGTGGTTGTTGGTGTGCAAACTCAAAACTTACAAGTGTATGAGCAATTTGTGGTCCCATCCAGTAAGAAGTAATGATATTTACTCCATTTAACTGGTTGAGGTCAAAAGTGCGGGTTTCCCATCGCACATCATAGGTTCCGTCAGGATGCCAGTTGAAGTTACGAACATTGTGCAAAGTGATCACATCGCCGTGCTTTTCGTAACTCAGTATATTGGCAACTTCAGGGTTCCAGTCTCGATCTTGACGTGCAGTAATCGAAAAATACCAAACAAGAGAGCAGGCAAACGCTAAAAGATAAATCAGGATATCGGTACGGCGGCTAATAATATGACCTTCAACATATAAGCCAGCCATGCTGAGTGCAAAAGCAATCCAGATGCCAATGAGTATGCGGCTGCCTAACCAGCCAAAAGGTTGTTGGACCCAAAGCGCTACGCATACCCAAATGCTAGAGAACACAATAAACAGCGTGAATAAACTATGTAATAGCCCAAAAAGTAGAGCAATAATAAATTCACGTGTTCCGATATTGTGCATAGGCATCCATAAAATTATTTTTTATAAGTAGCAAACTCGAATGAAGTTCCTGATTTTTCATCAACATGCTGTTCACTTGCGGTTTTATGAAACTCACTCGGTATTGTTGGATAATGTGCATCACCTTGTACATCTAAGTCAACATGAGTGAGCTCAAGACGGTCTGCAATCGACAAGGTTTGCTTAAAGATTTCACCACCACCAATAATGAACAAAGCTTGTTTTTCGGTATTCTTTACATCTTCTAAAGCTGCATTTAAGGCATCTTCAATTGAATACGCAACTTTAACACCGTCAAACTGCCAGTTAATGTCACGGGTAATCACCCAATTCACACGGTTTGGTAGAGCACGGCCCATAGACTCAAGGGTTTTACGGCCCATCACGACCACGCCACCTTGTGTGATTTCTTTAAAATGTTTTAAGTCGGCAGAAATATGCCATGGCAACGCATTGCCTTTACCAATACAGTGGTTTTTGTCCATTGCCACAACTTGGACAACTTCTACATTTTGCCATGCCATAATCTTATTCTCTAAACCGTAATCTAATGAAATTTAAGCCTTTGTTATACTGCAACTGGTGCTTTAATTGCCGGATGTGACTCGTAACCTACAATCTCGATATCTTCAAATTTGAAATCAAATAAGTCAGTTATTTCTGGATTTAGTTTCAATTGGCATAACGGTAAAGGCTCACGTGTCAATTGAAGTTTAGCTTGTTCAAAATGGTTGGCATAAAGATGTGTATCACCACCAGTCCAGACAAAATCACCTACACCTAAACCGCACACTTGAGCAATCATATGGGTGAGTAGAGCATAACTCGCAATATTAAAAGGCACGCCTAAGAACACGTCAGCACTACGTTGATAAAGCTGGCATGACAACTTGTTGTCTTGTACGAAAAACTGGAAGAGCGTATGGCAAGGCGGTAAGGCAACTTGTCCAGCTTCATTTGGGTTCCAGCCAGAAACAATTAAACGGCGTGAATTTGGATTGGTTTTAATTTCATTAATTAACCATTTAATCTGGTCAAAACCATCTTGGTTATAAGAGCCGTCTGCATTTTTAGTTGCGCCGAAATTACGCCATTGATGACCATAGACTGGTCCAAGTTCATGCTCTGGACGGCCAAAGCGAGCAGTTTGTTCTGCTGTTGCCCATTCGTCCCAAATTGAAACTTTATTGTCTTTTAGGTATTGGACGTTAGTGTCGCCTTTTAAAAACCAAAGCAACTCAATCACAATCGAGCGGAAGTGAACTTTTTTGGTAGTGAGTAAAGGAAAACCTTTAGAGAGATCAAAACGCATTTGATGACCAAATACAGAACGGGTTCCTGTGCCTGTACGGTCGCCTTTGTCACCGCCATTATCAAGGATATGTTGTAGTAGGTCTAAATATGCACGCATAACACTCTCGAGTTCGGATTAATTCCATAATATAGAAAGGGGGAGATAGCTCAGAAGATAAATAATTACTCAATAGAGCTGCTTCATCATGAACCACTGAAGATGATACCTGTTGTAGCTCAAGATGAAAATCTAAAATTAGTTCTAAGATATTTTTGCTGAATGTGTTTAGTTAAATCTTTTAGCACGATTTTGATAAATCGAAACAAGAAAAAAGCCAACCAGTACAAAGCCTAAAGCTTGTATGAGATGAATCCATTTATGCTGAAAAGGGAGCAAATACATCAAAATAATAATGATCAAAATAGGATAGATTTTGATTAAAACTCCCAAGCTTGATTTGCCTGATGTGTTGTTTGAAAGTTTGGTATTCAAGTAATGCTCAATATGTAAACCAAATCCGAAAATAAGGCTGAGTATTGTATAAATAGGAGGTAAGGGCTGAACTTGATTAGCAGCATAAACTGCAACACAAACAACGATAATGAAGATAAGTTTGATGTGACGTGGTGCGTTGTACCAATAAGCCAACATATATTGAGCCTATTTATTAAAAAGTGATTGAGGTGAAAAAATAAAAGCAGCAAGTGCCATAAAAGCGATTCCTTGCACACCCCAGATCAGCAAGTTCGGCATTGTTTTAACAAAAATAAGTGCAAATAAAAGAGCGATAGGTATCCACGTCAGCAGGCGATAAAGTAGGCCAGTTGGATTTTTTTGAGCAAAATGCAATTTAAAATAGCGACAGATTAAAAAAATAACCCCAGTTCCTGTAAACATTAGAATGGTATCTAAAGGCAGTGGTTGGTACTGATATAACCCAATACAGATCAACAGTGTAATAATTAAAATTACTAATTTTTTAAATGTCGGGACTTGAGTGTTAAACCAGAATTCCAGCATGTCGTATCTTCATTTTTAGGAGAGTAAAAACTGTAGCATAAAAAAGAAAAGAGGAGCCGAAACTCCTCTGATTTATCATATTAACTGTTCTTTTGTGGGCCCCAGTCATAAATTTTCTTTTGGTAGGCATACCACATCATCCAAAGGCCAATTAATAGCATTGGAACGGTGAGGATCTGACCTTTAGTCATCCAGCCAAATAAAATGAAACCTTGGTCGGCATCTGGTTGACGGAAAAATTCCATTACGAAGCGTGCAACACCGTAGCCCATTAAAAATAGGGCAGAAACCGCCATGCGTGGACGTGGTTTTGAACTAAACCACCACAAGACAATAAATAGGATTAAGCCTTCACAAATTGCTTGATAAATTTGTGATGGATGGCGTACCAGTTGTAATGGATCAGTTGGGAAGATCATACCAAATGGATAATTTGGGTCGGTTACCGCACGACCGTATAGCTCTCCACCAATAAAGTTACCAAAGCGCCCAAACATTAAGCCAGTCGGTACACATGGGGCAATAAAGTCGAGGGTTTGGAACCATGTTTTTTGATATTTTTTACACCAAAATAACATCGCAATCATGACGCCTAAGAAGCCGCCATGGAAACTCATACCGCCTGTCCAGACTTGGAATAGCCAAATCGGATTTTCAAGGAATTTATCAAACTCATAGAAAAGGACGTAGCCGACACGACCGCCCAGAACGACACCTAAAGCACCGTAAAACACCAGATCGGAAACCATTTCTGATGTCCAGCCATCACGCTGTTTGGCACGGTAGGAAGCAAGCCCCCAAGCACATAAAAATGCCAATAAATACATGAGTCCATACCAATGGACTTGAAGAGGTCCTAGATGTATTGCGACCGGATCGATATTAGGATAGGTCAGCATTGCTGCTCCTTGATCTTACGTTTTGACAGATTGTAGCGGAATGATGTGAAAAATGTTGTACATTCAATGTGTAAAGATAGGGAATAAGAAAAGATGTGTATTGTGGCTTTAGCATGGCATGTTCTGGATGATATGCCCTTATGTCTTATGTCAAATCGGGATGAGTTCTATCATCGACCAACAGCATTGTTACATCAGTGGCAACATACACCGATTATTGCTGGGCAAGATTTACAGTCGGGTGGTACTTGGATGGGCGTTACACCTCAAGGCCGATGGGCTGTCTTGACCAATTTTCGTGATGGACGAGATCAGAAATCATATGAAACCTCTCGGGGGCATTTAGTTCAGGCTTTTTTAGAGTCAGATTTATTGCCGATTCGATTTGCTCAACAATTAGAACAGCAGCAACAGAACTTCGCTGGCTTTAACCTGTTTATGGGAAATGCTGATCAAGCGGTTTATATGAGTAACCGTGGTGAAGCCCCGCAAGTATTAGCCAATGGTGTTTATGTGGTTTCAAATGGTTTGATGTCTGAACATTGGGAAAAAACCAGACATTTAAGAACACGTTTTACGCAAGAGTTTTTGCCTATGCTTCAGCACCAGACGGAAGAGTTAACTTTGCAACATGCTGCATGGGATATTCTTGAAGATGAACGTAAGGTCACAACGGCATTATTACCCAATACGGGCATTCAGCCAGAAATGGAAGAGTTATTATCATCGACTTTTATTCAAAGCCCTGTGTATGGCACACGTTGTTCAAATTTTTTAAGAATGACCAATAACGAATGGCTTTGGTTGGAAAAGACCCAACAAGGCGAGCATAGTGGGCAAATTGTTCAGCAACAGGTTCTCTTAAATCGATGATAATAAAAATGCCGATCAATTGACCGGCATTTTTAATCATCTAAGAATTAACCCACGATCACACCGCCATCTTTACGGGTAATCACAACAGTTGCTGAGCGTGGACGCGCAGTTTTGTTGCTTGGATCTTTCTGGGTTGCTGGCCAGTTACTTTCTGGTGTCGAGTAACTTGCAGAATCTTCGCCAGGGTGTTGAACATTAATGAAAATTGCTTTGTAGTCAGGTGTCATCGCAATACCTGTAATCTCACATTGCTTAGGTCCCACCAAGAAACGGCGCAAAGTTGAGTCTGTAACTTTAGCACCGACTAAAGTTTGCTGACCATTTGAGGTAGTTGCAGGAGCACCATCTCCAATCTGGCCTGGTAGCGCAGCAAGCATCATACAGTTAGTGACATCAGTATATGCGCCATCATCTGTTTGAATCCAAAGTACGCCACGTGGGTCGAACCACATACCATCTGGAGATGACAAATCATTGTTGTCTGTTAAACCAGATAGGTTGATGTTTGAAGCCATAGATGCTTCTGCACCAAATAGGTAAATATCCCATTTGAAGGTTTCAGCAGTCGTTTTGTCATCAGTTTCTTTAAAACGGATAATATGACCGTTAACGTTACCCTTTTGCTCTTTAGTGCCGTTGTAGAGGTCTGTGTAGTTACGTGGGTTTGCAGCATCGGTCGCGTAATCTTTACCACGATTTGAGTTATTGGTTAGGGTGACATAGACCTCGCCGTTTACTGGGTTGACCGTACACCATTCTGGGCGGTCCATTTTTGTAGCACCGACTGCATCGGCGGCTAAACGTGCAAATGTGACAACGTCAGCTTGAGATTTAAATGGGTAGGTCGTGTTGCTTTCATTTAAGCCATTTTTGCCATAAGCAAGTTCAATCCATTGACCTGAACCATCGTTATTAAACTTGGCAACATACAATTTACCTGCGTTCATGTATTTGTCGCCAACTGCATAACCGCCATTTATATCTTTAGCATCCCACACTGCGGTAGAGACGAATTTATAGATGTACTCACCGCGAGAATCATCGCCCATATAAAATGCTAATGGTTGACCTACAACGGCACGGCAAGCACTGTCTTCATGTGCAAAACGACCAAGTGAAGTACGTTTAACTGGGTTTTGACGTCTATCAAATGGATCAATCTCGACCATCCATCCGAATGTATTTGGACCGTTGCGGTAGTCTTGGGTAGCTTGTGCAGCTTTTACGTCGGCATTCCAGCGGTCATATAAGTCTTGTGACTCTACTTGACCAATCGCAGTTTCCCAACCGTAACGAGAACTTGCACCTAAATAAATTTGTCGTCCTTGTTCATCAACGTTAGGGATTAACTCACCATTTTTATCTTTTTCATAAATGATTTTGCCCTCGGTATCTTTTTTAGGGGCACCTTTCTCATCTTTCTCATAACGATAGAGCTCATCTTTTTTAACACCTAACCCATAACGCTTTAATGCAATTTTTTCTGCATCTGTACGTGCATATTCATCGCTACCTGAACGTTGGAAATAACCAATAAAGTTTTCTTCCGTGGTTAAGTATGTGCCCCAAGGTGTATAACCATTACCGCAGTTATTATGGGTACCGCGAGTTTTACGTGCATTAGGGGAGAAGCGAGTTGCGAGTAAGCCAGAACCAGCTGCTGCACCTTCAAAATCCATCTCTGTTGATGCTGTAATACGACGGTTAAAAGCAGAACTTTTATCAATTGTTACTTGTTGAGTTATTGGGTCTTTTTTAATGTGAACAATAGAAACGCCATGCGCATTGGTTTCACGAATGACTTCATCTTCAGGACGACGTCCATCAACTCTTGTTGGACCTTTTGGGTGAAGGAAGGTCTGGTTGATATATTCGTGATTCATGACTAACAAACCTTCAGCTGAAACACTTTCGTCAAAGCGGTTTGTTGAAGTATTTAAGCCAAAATAATGCATACCATCATGGCAGTCGCCAGAGCGAAACTGGAAGCTTGGACCAGATGGAATATTATTGTCGTCCCAATCTCCAACTTTTGGATTGATTGAGTCACCTAAAGCATAGATAACATTCGCTTCATAACCTTCAGGTACAGTCACAATATCATTATGGTTTTTCGCAACTGCGGTAAAAGTTAATTTTTCTGGTTTTTTATTTGGGTCTACAGGTGTGGTTCCACCGTTGTTAGAACCTGAATCATCATCGCTATCATTACAGCCTGTTAATGTAGAGGCTAAAGTTAACGCTACAGCACCACTTGCTGCTTTAGTAATTAAACTACGGCGACTGATGTGTTGTTCTAAAATGTCACGAAAGTGGATGTTGTCAGAAGTATTATTGTCCAGTTCTTGGTCTTCATGATATGGCGACAGCTCTGTCATGGGGAATTCCTAAGTAAATAAAGAGATTGTTCTAAAATTCTTCATGAGCTTAGTTTGTGAATGTGACGAGGTGTTGACGTTTTGATGATAAGTTAATGAAAAGTTCTGTAATTTTTCATTTAATTTTCATAAAAAGTAAAAGTTGAATGTAAAAATATTAAAGCTGACCTTAGCCAGCTTTAATATTTAAAGAGGTTATGAAAAATTATTTAGTTGTGACTGAAGGGGCAATTGGGTCTGCTGTAATATAGCCGACGTTAGCACTATAACCATTGTTGTAATTTTGGTTAATTAATGCCTTAACATCCTCAGGTACACTACTACTGTCGCCTGGATGTTGGAAGTTGCTCATGATGTAAGTCCAACCGTTGATTGAATCTACAGCATGTAAACCTGTTGACTCTGCACCTGCAGGTGTAGAAAGCAGTCGTGTTAACTCTTTGGTATCTACATTGTATGCCCACAAGAAGTTGTTCACGTGGTTACCTGAGTCTTCACCAATGAATAATGTGCGTAAAGTTTCGGAGAACTTCAGATTGTCTGGGCTAGCAATTTTGTCTGGATTCGCTGTATTACCTAAACTATCTTTCGCAGCAAGATCTTCACCCATGAGTAGCATATATGAGTAAAGAGGAACCCACTCGCTATTGATTGCGCTACCTTCGTTGTCTGTAAAGCTATTACCTAACTTGTGTGCAAGCACGCCACCAGCAGTAATCTTTTTAGAGAACGCTACATTATGTTCCGCAACATAACCTTTACCGCCAATGACCATTGAATCTTGAATATTAGCTAAAGCAGAGTAAGCAACTTTATCTTTAATATTTACGTTAGTACCTTCCATCTTGGTGAACGCCATACTTGCACCTTTTAGTGCTGCATAACGATGTGTTTCCAAGAAAGCTGCTGCTTTTTCCATGCCTGGTTTAAGTTTGACCCAGAGCTGTTTCTTTGCCAAAGTGATTTCAGTATAGCTCGCATCATTTGGATTGGTTGTTAAACTTTCCATGATGTCAGTTGACTTAATCCCACCAGCAACTAAATCCTCAATTTCTTTACTTGTCGCATGGCCAAGTTTGATCCATTGAATGCTAGCAGTTGAGGTTTCAGTTAGAGTATTGATGTATTTAGCAACATATAGTGTCCCTGCTGATAAATCTTTTTCTTTATCTGCAACGAACATGAAGAAGCCACCGTTGGTGTAGTCATCTCCCATAAGTGCTGTACGGTTGTCTGGCATAACATGGATAAGTTCGTGAGAAATACGCCCTAAACAATAGTGCTTTTTAATGCTACCTGTACCATCAAGGTTAACCGTTACTTCTGGCAAATGACCGTAGTTATATGGATTTGCTTTAGTTTCGTCACCAAAGAAGTATTTACCAAGATATTTTGGATCTGTACCGCCAATGCCTTGATTGAATGCATCTGGCTCGTATTCTTCACTTGATAAGTGAGTGTTCCAAGGCGATAAACTTGCACCACAAGTGATCCATAAGCCATGAACAGGAGCAGTATCAACATTGAAGTATTTTTTAAGTTCTAAGTGACCTGTTTTTTGGTCTTGATCTAAAGTTAAAATGGCAATTGGTGAAGGTAATTGACCGTAAGTATCACCACCTGCTTGGTCTTTAGAGTTGTATTCAAATTGAACGACATGGAACACTGGGTTTGCTACGCCTTCAACTTTCGCACCTTCTAATTGAATTAGAGATGAACCATCTGGACAGTCTGAAAAGAATTGACGTTCTTTACCAGCAACTGACTTATCCATAATAGGATTGCCATTAACATCAAAATAACCACCCGCGATAATCGTCCCACCACCAAGTTTTGGTACGCTATCACCAGTTTTAAAGAAAGGTTTATAAGCGAGTTGGTATTCAGTACTGGTTGAATTTTCCCAATCAATTTTTAATTTAGAATTCACTACAGTTGTTGCACGGTCTGCCGCAGTTGTTGGCGCTGGCATTGCTGTGAATTTTGCATTTTTAAATTTGCTTGGTTGTGGTGTGGGAGTGACTACTGAGCTGTCATCACTATCATTACAACCTGCTAATGTTGCTGCCGTAGCCATCGCTCCTAATGGTAGAAAAGGAATCCCCGAAAACCATTTTAAAATTTCGCGACGCGTTGGTTGAGTAGAAGCAGTTGTCATAAGAAATCCGTAAATTTTGTGGGTATATTTGTTGAGTTGATTCTATGGACTGAAAATGACACTTTTCTTACATTTTTAAGTCACTTTGAAGACAGTTTATTGCTTTGTAGATTAAAAAGTGTTCTACATAAAAAAGCCTGAACTTGTAGGTCCAGGCTTTTCCTTAGAAATCATTTTATTCAGCAGAGTGGGCTTTTCTTTTCTCAAGAATTTTACCGAAGAGGAGGCCAAGTTCGAAAAGCAACCACATTGGAATTGCTAACATCACCATTGAAATTGCATCTGGCGGTGTAATAAACATCGCTACAAAAAAACATCCAACAATAATAAAACGTCTTTTTTCAGCAAGGCTTTTTGTATTTACCACACCGATTAAAATAAGGAGAAGCGTAGCGATTGGAATTTCAAAAGTCAGTCCAAATACTAAAAATAACTTTAAGCAGAAGCTTAGGTAGCTATTAATATCCGTCATCGGTGCAACAGTTTCAGGCGATACACTAATAAAGAAATGTAAAATTGCCGGAAGAGTAATGTAATATGCAAAAGCAACACCCGCATAAAACAAGACAATACTACCGATGAGTAATGGTAGTGCTAAATGACGTTCTTTTTGATACAGCGCTGGACGAACAAATGACCAGATTTCATACAGAATAAATGGCATTGCCAGCACAAGTGCGACAAATAAATTGAGTTTAAAAGGCGCCATGAATGTTGCAGTGACATCGGTTGCAATCATTGACGAGGAGGTTGGAAGTTGCAGCCTCAAAGGTTCGGATAGTAATTGGTAAGTATTATTTCTAAATGGTAATAAGCAAAAAAATAAAAATAAGGTTACTCCGACAATCCTAAATAAATGACGTCGTAAAACGACCAAATGGCTCATGATTGGCATTTGGTCTAAATTTTCCTGATTATTTACAGTGGTTGAAGGCAGTTGGTTCATACGGCAATCTTCAATTTAACAGGTGATGTCTCTGAAATATCAGTTGATGATGCTAAAGGCATAAATTTTCTAATGTATGGCACTTTATAATGGCCTGATATAGGAAGACATATCCGAATAGGTTGGGGCACTGATTTGGTTGCCTCAGCCTTATCTATATTTTCAGAAATATTCTGCTTTTGAATTTCTTCAAGCTGTTGTTGTACTTTACGTTCTAGTGCTTCAATGCGGTTGAGTTCTTCTTGCATTTCTTTTCGAAACTCAGAAAGACGCAACTCTTGATCAATCTCATTTTGCAAATTGGTAATATAACGTTTTAGGCGAACATACCAACGACCAGCAAAGCGTGCAGCTTCTGGAAGTTTATCTGGACCTAAAACTAAAATTGCAATAATTGCAAAACAGAGTAGCTCTGTCATTCCTACATCAAGCATGGTCGAAAACCTTTAGCTTTTTACTGATGTGCTGTCAGGTGTTTTGACTTGGGCATCAATTGTACGTGGAGTATTAAGAGCAGTGGTCTCATCTTCTTCACGAACTGATTTTTTAAAGTCTTTTACTGCACCGCCTACGTCTTTACCGATATTTTTTAATTTAGACGTACCGAATAATAAAATAACGACAATTGCAAAAATAACGACATGCCAAATAGATAAACCGGCCATGATCTTATACCTCTTTTCAGTTTGCTTTATATCAACAGGTTGCCATGACAGGAATGTGACATTTATATGTCATTTTTAAGACAATGAATGACTGTCAAAACCTAAAAAGTTCATTTTATAAACTGAATATCTTGTTTTTTTATTTATACATAGTTTGAAAAGAGTCACTTAAATTACTTGAAATGGAGAGTACATTTCATTTTGAAAAGGTGTAGCATAGCAAGCTGGTTTTGATGAGCAAGAGGAGAGAGCGTGGCGCTACTACTGCCAATATTGGCATTTATCACTGGACTTTTACTTGCTCAGACTTCTCTTTCAGAAACGTTAAAACCTGTTCTTTCAGCTTGGCTTTCCCGTTTATTGATTCCAATTGTTATTATTTACAACATGGTATTTTATCAGCCAGGTAGTTTGAGTTTAATGCTGTTTAGCTTCGGTTCAGCATTTCTTATTTTCTTTGCTTATTTAGCTTTATTTAAAGACAGATTGTTAGCGCTATGCGTAAGTTATACCAACATGGGGTGGCTTGGCTTTCCCTTTGCCATGGCTTTATTTGGCCCTGATGCTACGGCACCTATTGTTGCGCTATATATTGGAGTCTCTCTTTTTGGCAATGCATGGGCTGTTACGGCAGTCACCACTGCACCACAAAGTAAGCTCAACATATTAAAAAAGGTTTTAACTTCTCCACCGTGTATTTCAATATGTTGTGCACTTTTACTTAGGTCGTTAGGTGCTCAACATATCGAGCATCCTGCTATACATTGGGTATATGAAGTTGCCAAGTTTGTCATGACTTTTGCTGGTATGTGTGTGCTGGGAATGTGGCTACGCCGTACCCGAGTGCATTTAAAAGACTTAATTTACAGTACAAAAGCTCAAGCATTTAAAGTAGTGTGCGGGTTTATTCTTTGTGGCTTAACTTATAGATTTTTACCCATTCCAAATATCAGTCAGCAAATTGGAGTGATGTTTTTAATGTTCTGTCTGCCGCCAGCAGCCAATATTGTAGCGCTAGAAACACATTATCAAGGGACGGGAAGATCGGCGGCTTATATTGCCTCAGGGACGATTGTGAGTTGTATTTTTATTGCGATTTATGCGGTATTTTTGCATTTCCCACTATAATTAATTTAAAAATTTTTCCCCTATATCTGCTTGTGCGAAGGCGACATGGATGCCGCCAGTTAGACTGTGGTACATGAACGTACCATCAGTCTAACAAAAGATTTTTGCTTACTTTTTCATCTTTGAAAAGTAAGGTCTGCCTATACAAAGTTTAATATATTCTAACGCTGCATATTGTGGCCATGTGATCAGCTTACTTCTGTAAGCTCTCTCTAAATAACTGCATCGCTTGTCCACGATGACTAATCTTATTCTTATCTTCTTTAGACAACTCAGCGCTAGAAACTTGTAGTTCAGGCAACCAGAACAATGGGTCATAACCAAAGCCATTTTCACCACGTGGCGCTTCTAAAATTTCGCCGTGCCAAATACCTTGGAAAATTTGTGGTAAAGGATCTTCAGCATGAGTGACTAAAGCAAGTACGCACACAAACATACCTTCAATCACTTCACCATTTTTACGGTAGGGTAAAAGGTCATTTAATAATTTGGCATTGTTGGCTGCATCGTCACCATGTTCTCCAGCATAGCGTGCTGAATAAATACCAGGTGCGCCGCCTAAGACTGGTACACAAATACCAGAGTCGTCAGCCATAGCAGGTTTACCTGAAATTTTAGAGGCATGACGAGCTTTAATAATGGCATTTTCAATAAAGCTTAAACCATCTTCAATTGCATCAGGAATATTAAGGCGACCTTGAGGAATAATTTCTACTGGTAAATTAAGCTGTTCAAAAAGTTTTTCAAACTCTGCGACTTTACCTTTGTTATTGCTGGCAAGAACTAAACTGCCCTGATCAAACCAATGTGGGGTAGACATAATAAAACCAAACTTTATAGCTAATATCGAACGTGAGTTATGTTACGTGTTTTTTAAGAGGGGATATAGAGGGAAATAAATAGAATATAAAATGGGACAACCTAAACTAAAGCCACCTTGTAGAGCATACAAGGTGGCTTTAGTCGAGTAAGGTTTTTTACGGATGAACCGTTATTATTGTGCTTGAATCCATTTGTCTGCACGGTCACGCGCTGTACGGATTTGTTCTTGAGTTAAGTTCGCTGCTAGAGCAGTTTTCTTACCTTCAGATAGGCTAATCACTTTATTGTCGAGCATGCCATCACGAGTTGAAAGCTCATACCACTGGTAAGCACCAACGTAGTTTTTCTTTTGCTCTTCCATCATAGCAAGGTTATAGCTTGCACGGTTATCACCATTGCTTGCTGCTTTTTCAAAGTATTTACGAGCCATAGACTCATCTTTTTTAACACCAATACCATCGGCATACATGCGGCCTACGTTTAATTGTGCTGGTGATAAACCTTGATCAGCTGCTGCTTTAAACCATGCGAAAGCTTGTTTGTCATCTTTTGCTACATCTTTACCATATTGATAATGTGTACCAAGATAAAACTGTGCGCCTGCTTGACCAGCTTTTGCTGCTTTCTGAAGATCGTTAATCCCCATTGTTGAAAAACGTGCAGCCTGACTCGCAACCGATTGTGGCTGGGCGATATAATCTGCATGAGCCTGCATACTTAGCAGTCCTGCAAATAGTGTGCTAAATAATGTCTTTTTCATAGTGCACTCACTCGATAAATAGCGACTTCACCAAACAAATTCGGAACATGTTTGCTTAACAGGCTTCCCTGCTGATTTCCATTGACGGCGAGTCGATTAATAATTTGTATCTGATTTTCAGCACATAGTGCTTCGAAATCTTTAAATGTACATAAATGAATGTTGGGGGTGTTATACCACATATATGGTAGAGCATCCGATACAGGCATCATTCCTTTTAATGCAAGAAAAGAGCGAGTCTTCCAATGCGCAAAGTTTGGAAAAGTAATAATTGCCTGTTTACCCACACGCACCATGTCTCTTAATAAAACATCGGGTGCATCTACGGCTTGCAAAGCTTGTGCCATAACCACATAGTCGAAGGACTGGTCTGCAAAGCGGCTTAAGCCGAGATTCAAATCTTGTTGAATAATATTTAACCCGCGACTGACGGCAATTGCAATCTTTTCTTGATCAATTTCTAAACCATAAGCACGAATTTGATGCTTTTGGCTCATATGAGCGAGTAATTCACCGTCACCACACCCTAAATCGAGTACGCTTGAGCCGGGTTTAATCCACTTTTCTGCCAGTTGTTGATCAATACGCATTAGCTTGCCTCCAGTGATGTCGATTTTAAGTGTTCTTCACCGCCTAAGAAAGCGCGCATGGTTTTGACATACAGTGGAATCGGGAATAAGAACGAGTCATGTCCTTGTTCAGCATCAATGTCGAGATAACTTACTGGCTTATGATTGGTAATAAGTGCATCTACAATTTCTTGTGAGCGGCTTGGTGCAAAACGCCAGTCAGTTGTGAACGAGACAATCAAGAACTGGCATTTAGTTTTACCCATCGCTTCAGTTAAAGAATGACCGTACTCACGAGATGGGTCAAAATAATCTAAAGCTTTAGTCATGATGAGATAGGTATTGGCATCAAAGTTACGGCTGAACTGTTCACCTTGATAACGTAAATAGCTTTCGACTTGAAACTCGACATCAAAACCGTACATAAATTTGCCAGATTTTAAATCACGGCCAAATTTTTGTTTCATGGCTTCTTCTGAAAGATAGGTGATATGACCGACCATGCGAGCCAGAATTAGTCCGCGTTTCGGGTAACTATCATTTTCTAAATAACGGCCATGATGGAAATCTGGATCAGACAAGATTGACTGACGAGCAACCTCATTAAATGCAATATTCTGTGCTGAAAGCTTTGGTGCACTGGCAATAATCACACATTTTTGTAGGCGGTCAGGGTAGTCTACGGACCATTGTAGTGCTTGCATGCCTCCTAATGATCCACCAACCACTGCATACCAGACATTTACACCCAAACGGTCAGAAAGCATGGCCTGAGTTTTAACCCAGTCGCGTACCGTTACTAATGGGAAATCAGGTCCATAAGGGCGATTGTCATTTTCAGGATTTGGTGAGGTCGGGCCAGTTGAGCCATTACAACCACCAATATTATTTAGCGAAACTACAAAAAACTTATTTGTATCGATTGCCTTACCCGGGCCAATACAACTATCCCACCATCCAGCTTTTTTATCATCTTCATGGTGATAACCCGCTGCATGATGATGTCCGGAAAGAGCATGACAGATTAAAATTGCATTTGATTTATCAGCATTTAAAGTGCCGTAAGTTTCGACCATTAGTTCAAAACGTGGCAAAACACGATCACATTCAAGGTGTAATGGTTCTTCAAATTGGAACTTTTGCGGAGTGACTAACCCCACTGAATCAGCTGGAAAAGACACGGGAACATTTCGCCTTTTAAATCTTTCAGGAATAAAAAGAAAGGATACCAAGCTAGGTATCCTTTCCAAAGTCTTTTTTTTAATTAAACAGCGGCGGCAACAACCTGATCTGTACTTAAAACACCTTGATCTATCAAACGGTTGGTACACGCAATAATTGCTTCAATTGATGAGGTGACTGTATTGTCATGAACACCAGCACCAAATGAGCCTTTACCTGTACCTTTTACTTGAAGTTCAATTAAAGTTAAGGCTTTCGCATTTGCACCTGAACTAATACTACGTTCTTCATAGTTCAATACGTCAATTGGTAATTGAAGAGCATTTAAGAATGCAGAAATTGGCCCGTTACCTTCACCACGAAGTTGTTGTGTTTCACCTTCGACATCAATATCAAGTTCGATAATTTGAGTGCCATTAATGTCAGATAACTTGTAGTGTTTGACTGTGTAATGGTGGTTTTTCACATCAACATACGCGTCTTTAAATAAGGTCCAGATTTCTTTAGCGTTAATTTCTGTACCGTTCTCATCAGCATATTGTTGAACAACCTGACTGAATTCGATTTGCAAACGACGTGGTAATACAACGTTGTAGTTCGATTCTAATAAATAAGCGATACCACCTTTACCAGACTGACTATTTACACGAATTACAGCATCGTAGTCACGGCCCAAATCTTTCGGGTCGATTGGTAAGTAAGGCATATCCCAGATTTCTTCGTTTTTCTGGTACTCGAAGCCTTTTTTAATCGCATCTTGATGTGAACCAGAGAATGCAGTAAATACCAAATCACCTGCATATGGATGACGAGGGTGTACAGGTAAACCAGTACATTCTTCAACCGTTGCAATCACTTCATTAATATTAGAAAAATCTAACTCTGGTGCTACACCTTGGGTATACATGTTCAATGCAATAGCTGCAACGTCAACGTTACCTGTACGTTCACCATTACCGAACACACAGCCTTCAACACGGTCAGCACCAGCCATAATGGCAAGTTCTGATGCAGCAATACCACAGCCGCGGTCATTGTGGCAGTGAACAGAAATAATTACACCATCACGACGTGCCAAATTACGATGCATCCATTCAATTTGGTCTGCATAAACATTTGGTGTAGAAACTTCTACAGTCGCTGGCAAGTTTAAAATAACTTTATGATCTGGACGTGCATCCCAGATTTCTGTGACGGCATCACAGACATCTTTAGCGACTTCTAATTCAGTTGCAGAGAAACATTCTGGGCTGTATTGGAAAATCCAGTCTGTTTGAGGATATTGAGCCGCATACTCTTTAACTTTTTGAGCAGCATTAATTGCTAATTGTTTTGCGCCATCAACATCTACATTCAACACCTTTTGACGGAAGGTTGGAGAGTTCGAGTTATAAATATGTACAATCGCTCGTTTAGCACCTGCCAAAGATTCAAAAGTACGTTCAATTAAATGGTCACGTGCTTGAACCAAAACCTCAATGTATACGTCATCAGGAATATGATTTTCTTCGATTAACATGCGAGTAAAATCGAAGTCAATTTGAGATGCAGAAGGGAAACCGATTTCAATATGCTTAAAACCAATTTTCACAAGCATTTTGAACATTTTGAATTTTTGTTCCATGTTCATTGGTTCAAAAATTGCTTGGTTACCGTCACGTAAATCCGTACTCATCCAGATTGGCGCTTTTGTAATTTCGTTATTTGGCCATTGGCGATCTGGTAAATCCACACGCTGGTACATACGGCGGTATTTTTTGCTAGGGTCAGCCAACATCATGAGAAAACTCCTTGTCTCGTAGCGCGGTTGCTCTGGATATATTTAAAAGGCAACGTCTCTACTTAATATATGGTATCTAATTTAGAAAAATTAAAGGGAATTTCAAAGTGCTGCTTTAAAAAGCAGACAAAATTTTTATACGCGCGCTTGGCGCAGCATCAGGAGTTGCAGATGATGTCTTGCTTGAGTAGGCGGGGCAAACAAGTAATTCGTTTTCATCTCTAGACCATGAAATAATAAGTTTGGTGGTTTGCAGGTAATCTTGTTATTTAGATATATCACATCTAAAGAATGATTACACCTTGTGCAAAATTCTTATCATAATTTTAGTTAAGTTGTTTAGAAAATAATTTTCTAATTTTGCGCTGTTTTGTTTTTTGTGGGAAATAATTTTCATATTTTTGCCTTATTAAGGTAAAAAAGATTATCTGCTCTTAAAAAGGCAAAAATAAATATAGTTACAGTTCTGACCACATACGGATTAAATTATGATAAATATTGGTCAGCTTCATGACTTCTGAATAGTTATCGCCGTGTGATTTACGTAGTTCTCGAATGCTCTCATCAAGATTAAATAAAAGATGACGTTTACTATCGTCACGGACCAAACTTTGTACCCAGAAAAAAGAAGCAAAACGAGTACCTGTGGTAATGCTACTGACTTCGTGCAGGCTAGTAGACGGGTAGAGCACGACATCACCTGCCGGTAATTTAACTTCGTGATAACCATAAGTGTCTTCAATCACTAGGTCACCACCTTCATATTCATCTGGTTCACTTAAAAATAATGTGCAAGATAAATCAGTGCGTAGCTGTTCAGAAGTTCCACGGATAAGGCGAATCGAGTTATCTACATGGAAACCAAAGCTTTCATGTTCATCATAACGATTAAAAAGTGGTGGAATAATTTTGTGGGGTAGGGCTGCGGCCTGAAACACTGGATTTTGCCAAATTGCTTTGATGACAAGATCACTTAAATGATGAGTAAGGGGATCTTGTTCTGAGAGTTGCTGATTTCTTTTCACAGAAGCAGACAAGGTGCCGGCAGTCACTTTCCCACCTACCCAATTGGCATCTTCCATGAGCTTACGAAACTCGGCAACTTGCTCTTTGCTTAAAACATTGGGGATATGATGAATCACGGCAAACACCTTTTAAGATATATTCTATTTGTAAAAATAGCCTCATGATGAGGCTATTTTATAGGAAACTAAATGAAATCCATAAAAATATTATGGGATTTAGGATTAATATTTAAAGTTAATTGCTAACACTGCGTTACGACCTTCACCCTCATTTGCATAATGAGCTGCATGGGCACTAGTAAAGTAACGTTTGTCAGAAATATTATTAACATTTAATTGTAGATCTACATTTTCATCAACTTTGTACTGAACCATTGCATTGTAAATAGTGAATGCAGGTAAGATTTTGGTTGAAGTCAATGCGGTATTTGGATTTGTGTTTGCATACACTTGGTCACGGTATTGTGCACCTGCACCTACGGTTAGTTTTGGTAGAACTTTATAAGTGGTCCATAAGCTTGCACTATTTTTTGCAACGAATGGTAGAGGTTTGCCTTCTTGAGCAACAGCATTGTAGGCAGCTTTTTCAACTTCACTATCAAGATAGCTATAACCTACAGCCATTTCCCATTTATCGGTAATATGACCAGTTAAACCAAGCTCAAAACCATCAACTTTACTTTCACCAGCATTAGTTGTGGTGTTTGCATCAACTGCAATACGCGTATTTTGCTTTTCGGTACGGAAAATTGCGGCTGTAACATTCGCGCGATTTTCCCAAAGGCTCCATTTTGTTCCCACTTCGTAAGTACGAGCTTTTTCTGGATCTAAAGCCTGATTCGATGCAGACAGGCCATCAATATCAGCATCCATACCTACTGGGTTAGCAGCGGTAGCATAGCTTGCATAAATACTGCCATGTTCAGTTGGACGGAATACTACGCCAGCTTGATACGAGAAGAAATCAGAGTCATTGGTATACACAGTTCCAGCAGGCGTAGTAGTGTTACCACTTATGTAGTCCTTATTGAACTTTAACTCTGAATCGAATTTATCCCAACGCGCACCTAAATTGAGCAACCAGTATTTATTGAATTCAGTGCTATCTAAAGCATAAATTGATACTGTTTCATTGGTTGATGTTCTTTGTTTTGGATTCGTTGTTAATGAACCTAACCATGAGGCATTCCCAGATGGATTTGTTAAACTGGTACACCACCCATCATTATTTTTACACGTATTATCAAAGCCAGTTGTCGTTGTTCCCTTATAACCAGGGTAGATGATGTTATATGAGCCACGTTCAGTCTCTTCACGACTATATTCAGCACCTACATTAAAACTATGTGTAAGCTGACCAGTTTGAAGTTTCCCGGCTAAAGATAGTTGATCTGTGAACGCTTCTGTTTCACGAATAGATTGTGTAACACGGCGCCAAACTTGATTTTTATAAATGTTGCTCTTAGAGTCATCTGGGTTAGTGTAGATATAGTCTGCTTTAGAGCGGCTATAGCTTGCTGTGTTACTAAGTGTTAGATCATCATTAAAGTCATGTTCTAACTTCAATGAGCCAATATGGTTTTCGCGTTTGTCGAAATCACGCGCTTTCCAACCATAATATGCTCCTTGCTTAACAGCGACAGGCTTACCATCTCCTTTTTCTGCACCAGCAGGAACATTTGATTTCGGTGTACCATCATTATTAACAAGGTTTGGGTTATTGAATGGAATACCTGAATCAGGTTCATCATTACTTTTTAAGAAGTAATAGCTTAATGTAGCTCGGTTTGCAGAACCTAAGCCGAGCGCTAGGCTCGGTGCAATACCAACACGAGCGTATTCGGCTCCATTACTTTGACCAGGTTTGTCATTTTCATGGCCCATAACAACAACACGGCCAGCAACACCATTGCCAAAGTCTTTGTTGGCATCAAGCTGAATATGACGGTAGTTGTCTGTACCACCCGCAACAGATCCTTGATAAACATTACCTTCATGGGCAATTTTTGGAATAAGGTTAATGCTGCCACCAATCCCGCTTCCCCCAGTTAAAGCAGAGCTTGAGCCCTTGATGACTTCAACTTGTTCAATCGCAAACATGTCACGAGTTTGAGCTGTTGCATTACGAACACCATCAACATAAATAGAAGATTGGCCGTTATAACCACGAATATAAGGAATATCTGTATATGGAACGCCGCCTTCACCAGCACCAAGTGTAATACCTGGTTCATTGCGTAGAGCTTCGAGTAGGGTATTTGAATTCGTTTCTTGAAGTAGCTTTTGGGAAAGAATTGACACCGATTTTGGCGTATCTTTTAGCGGAGCTACAAATTTCGCGTTCGCAGACTGATCTATTTTCAATGATTCTGCTTGATTTGCTTCAGCATGCACATTAATAGTTTTTAATACTTCAACTTGTTCTTGTGCGATAGCAGCGGTTGCTATCACAGAGAGAGAAGAAGCAATTGCAGACGATACAATTTTCTTGCGGGTTTTGATGAAAGACATAATTTCAGGACTTTAAATCATAAAGGTTATGCGAATAATAATAATTCTTATTTATATGTACAGTTTGTGTTAATTGGATTTGTCGATAGAATTGTGAAGGAAATGTGAAAGGTTGGATGGGTTTTAGTATTAAAAAATAGCTAATTATTTGATTGTGTTTAATTGTTTTAAAAAGCGATAAATTTATGAAAAATGATTGTAAATTTAGATTTATAAAGAATAACTAAAAAATTAGTTTTACTTAAGTACTTATGAAAAATATTTAAAGAATCATAAAATTACTGTGAAATTTACTAGAATAATGTCCTTCACTTACATGAAGTGATCGGTTAATTTTGTATATCTTGAAAGTTGTCATATAATACAGCACTTTTTTAAAAACTGTTCCTACTAACTAATTTTTATCGAGGAAGCCATGCAAGTAACGACTGAAGCGGTTTCGGGCGTTGCCCGTCGTTTAAATGTGTCTGTACCGACGAGCCGTATTAACGAGCAATTTGAAGCTCGTTTGAAGCGCACTGCCAAAACTGTGAAGATCAACGGCTTCCGTCCAGGTAAAGTACCTGAAAACGTTGTTCGTCGCGAATACGGTGCAAGCATTTATCAAGAAGTTGTAAATGACATCATTCGTGATAGCGTTTTTGAAGCAATTCAACAAGAAAAAATCAATGCGGTAGGTATGCCGAACATTGAGAAAGTTGAACATAAAGAAGACGCTTTAGTTTTTGAAGCAACTGTAGAAGTTTATCCAGAAATTGAAGTAAAAGCATTTGACGGCTTAGAAGTTGAACGTAAATCAGCTGAAATCAAAGACGCTGACGTTGACGCTATGATCGAAAACTTGCAAAAACAACGTCAAACTTGGGCTGTAACCAAGGGTATGGCGAAAAAAGACATGCAAGTGACTTTTGACTTTGAAGGCACTATCGATGGTGAGAAGTTTGAAGGCGGTTCTGCTGAAGACTTTAAACTTGTGTTAGGTTCAGGTCGTATGATCCCTGGCTTCGAAGATGGCATCATTGGCATGAAAGCTGGTGAAGAGAAAGTAATTGACGTTACTTTCCCTGAAGATTACCAAGCTGAAAACTTGGCTGGTAAAGCAGCTCAGTTCAAAATCACTGTGAAGCAAGTTGAAAAATCTAAACTTCCAGAAATTGATGCTGAATTCTTAAAAATCTTCGGTGTAACTGAAGAAGAAGGCGTTGAGAAGTTAAAAGCTGACGTTCGTAAGAATATGGAACGTGAAGTTCGCAATGGTTTACGTAACCAAGTTAAACAAGCTGCTTTTGATGCTCTTGTTGCTGCGAATGAAGTTGAAGTTCCAACTGCAATGGTTGCTCAAGAAATTGACCGTCAACGTCAACAAATGGTTCAACAGTTCACTCAACAATTTGGTGGTGCAGGCGCGCAATCTTTTGACAAGAGCATGCTTCCTGACGAATTGTTCAAAGAACAAGCAGAGCGTTCTGTTAAGCTTGGCGTATTGGTAAGCAAAGTTTTAGCTGATGCTAAACTTGAAGTTGACCAAGCTCGCGTTGATGCTTACATTGATGACATGGCTTCTTCTTACGAAGATCCAACTGAAGTGATCGAATACTTCAAAAATGATGCTCAACAACGTGCTCAAATCGAAGCAGTTGTATTAGAAGATCAAGTTGTTGATCACATCTTAGCTGGTGCTAAAGTGACTGACAAAGCTGTATCTTATGATGACTTATTGAAAGAACAGCAAGCTCGCCGTATGGGCTAATCTTTTGAGAAGTCAGAAAAAGGCGCCTGAGGCGCCTTTTTTGTTTTTCTTTATGTGGTCAATTAGAGTGCGGCATTAAGTACTTAGGTATAAATAATATAATATTTCAGTGCGAACCTTTTGCAATTTGAGAAATTATCCCGCATATTGTTGCCATAGGTTAAGTCACAAAAAATTTAGGAATAAATAACGTATGTATGTTCCAACAATTGAAAATGCTTTAGTTCCTGTTGTGGTTGAACAATCTTCTCGCGGCGAACGTTCTTTTGATATTTATTCACGACTTTTACGTGAGCGCGTCATTTTTTTGACAGGTGAAGTTGAAGATAACATGGCAAATCTGATTGTTGCCCAAATGTTGTTTTTAGAAGCTGAAAATCCTGATAAAGATATCCACCTTTATATCAACTCTCCAGGTGGATCTGTGACAGCGGGCATGGCCATTTATGACACAATGCAGTTTATTAAGCCTGATGTCGTGACATATTGTATGGGTCAAGCTGCTTCAATGGGTGCATTCTTGTTAAATGCGGGCGCCAAAGGCAAACGCTATTGTTTAGAAAATGCCCGTGTCATGATTCATCAACCATTGGGTGGTTTCCGTGGTCAAGCATCGGATATTGAAATCCATGCGCGTGAAATCCTCTTTATTAAAGAACGTTTGAACCGCTTAATGGCAGAGCACAGTGGTCAAGACTATGAAACCGTTGCTCGTGATACTGACCGCGATAACTTTATGACAGCCCAAGCTGCTAAAGAATATGGTCTGGTTGATCAGGTGTTAAGTAAGCGTCCATAAGGACCTTATTATATAAATAACTTGAGATGTTGAAAAAGGTCTCCATTTAGTTATTTATGCAGTGCATCTTGCCCTAATATTTAAGATTCTATTTGTGGAGTGAATATGTCCGAACATCCTCAAGGACAAAAACATTGTTCATTTTGCGGTAAAACGCAGTCTGAAGTCGGGAAACTGATTGCAGGTGAGGACGCATATATTTGTAATGAATGTGTGGATGTCTGCTTAGACCTTGTACAAACCAGCCAACAGGTTGAAGCAGGTGACTGGGCGAGTAAGGCATTGCCAAAACCACATGAAATACGTGCTGCGCTTGATCAATATGTTATTGGTCAAGATCTTGCCAAAAAGACATTATCTGTTGCGGTTTATAACCATTATAAGCGCTTAAAAGTTGGTCATAATGGCCATGTGTCTAAAGAAGTAGAAATTGCTAAAAGTAATATCTTACTGATTGGACCTACTGGCTCAGGTAAAACTTTACTTGCGCAAACATTAGCTCGCCTTTTAGATGTTCCATTTGCGATGGCAGATGCAACAACATTAACCGAAGCTGGTTATGTGGGTGAGGATGTTGAAAATATTGTGCAAAAGCTTTTGCAAAAAGCAGACTACGATGTAGAGAAGGCTCAGAAGGGCATTATCTATATTGATGAGATTGATAAGATTACTCGTAAATCTGAAAATCCATCAATTACGCGTGATGTGTCTGGTGAAGGTGTACAACAAGCATTATTAAAAATGATTGAAGGTACAGTTGCTTCGATTCCGCCTCAAGGTGGTCGTAAGCATCCACAGCAAGAGTTTATCCAAATTGACACCTCAAATATCTTATTTATTTGTGGTGGTGCATTTTCTGGTTTGGAAAAAATTGTACAACAGCGTCAAGAGAAAGGCGGTATTGGTTTTACAGCTGACGTTAAAAACAAAGATGAAACCAAAAAGCTTGCTGAATTGTTCCGTCAGGTTGAGCCAACTGACTTAGTGAAATTTGGTTTAATTCCTGAATTCATTGGTCGTTTACCAGTGATTGCGACACTTGAAGAGCTAGACGAAGAAGCTTTAATGCAAATTTTGACTGAGCCAAAAAATGCATTAACTCGCCAGTATCAATATCTTTTCACTATGGAAAATGTTGATCTAATCTTTGAAGACTCTGCATTGCGTGCTGTTGCTAAAAAAGCGCTTGAACGTAATACAGGAGCGCGTGGTCTACGTTCTATTATGGAAAACGTACTGCTTGAAACTATGTATGATTTACCAAGTCGTACAGATGTTGGAACAGTCATTATTAATGAAGCAGTTATTAATGGTGAAGCAGAACCTGTTTATCAGGCTGAACGTCAGCCTAAAGAAGCTGCAACGCATGAAAGTGTTGCTAAGGCAGATTTAAAGGTTATTGATTCGAAGTCTGCATAGATTTCATTCATCTAAAAAGCATGAATCGCGTTAGTGATTCATGCTTTTTTTGTTTTCAATTTATATGGGTAGTGTTAATCTTAAAAATACAAAATACGCATAGTTTTGCGGTGTAAAAAATAAATCAAAAACAAAACGCTTTGAGGGATGCCATGCGTTATTTAATCGTATCTTTGTGCTGTGCCGGACTATTTGTGGGCTGTCAAAGTTCATCTCATTTAGAAAAAAATCCGAGTGAATTGATCGCGACTCTACCTAAAGTTGATGTTGAAAAAGAACCTGGTTTATTAGATCAATATCATTTAGGCGGTTTTACTGTAGGAGGGTGGGTCAACCAAAAATTGGGTCAGACTTTTGCTCCAATTAAACCACAAAATGAACAGGCAGCTGTAGTTTATCTATATCGACCAGACACAAAATGGAATCGTCAGGAAATCGCAGCGATTAATCTCTTTGTGAATGGTAAGCGCATTCCGAGTCTATTACATAATCATTATTACTGGATTGAGTTGCCAGCAGGAACATATCGCCTTTCTGCGAGTCGCCCTTTACTTGGTATCCATTTTCAAGAACCAAAATATATTGATATCACTGTTGAGGCGGGAACGTCTTATTATTTGAAATATGATGAAGAAAATAAAATGGACCGAAGTGAACATACTGGTCCATTTATGTTAATGCAAGACAATATTGGACGTAGAGAGATAGCATTTACCGAGTTGAAATCTTCTAGCTATAATTTTGTGGCTGAAGATGCTTCAGGAAAGATCCGTCATAAACCACAAGAATTAAAGCCAGCCAAATATGATGAAAAATCAGATGTACATCTGATTAAACCATTTAAATTATGGAATCCTTTAACTTGGTAATAGCCTAAAAAAGATAAAGAAAAGTTAAGACTTTTCTTTATCTTTCATCAACGGTGCAAGAATTTTAAGCATCTCTTCTTGCATATGATCTCGTGCTTTAGGGTCATTAAATGTTTGCTGTCCCAACTCCATCATATATTCTGAAATTTGCCCCATAATCTGTACGTTTTTGCGCGTAATTGATTGGCCTTCTGGGGTTTTTAAAAATTTCAGATTAGCCTGAATTTCCTCTTCAGTATAAGTCTTAAGATAAATATCCTGTAAGGCTTGGGCGGTTTTTGGATTGCTAATGAGCTGATTGCTCGAATCTTTTAGGAGTAAACCTAACTTCTTCGCGGCCTCTTTTTCTTTTGGACCTAAAGTTTTGATACCCGTGATATTACTAACGATCTGTTCTGCCTGTTGATCATAATAAGGTGTTAATTCATTAATTGATTCTTTAAGCAGGTAATCAATTTGGCTCATTTGCATGAGTTCTTTAACTGAACTTAATTTGGCAGGAGAGGCAAATAAGCTTGTGGTAATACAGCTTAGGCAGAGGCTGATTGAGAGATTTTTAAGAATAGGGCGAATAGTCATGAAATGACCTATATTCAATATTTGGCGAGAGGGTGCTTTCATTAATAGCACAGATTGACGAAGTAATTGTTACAATTCTTTTCAGATTTTAAAATAAAAAAAGAATGCATAAAAAAAGCACCGAATTCGGTGCTTTTCTTGATTAGCCAGCTGCTGCATCGACTACTGGAATTTTTCCAATTTTCGCTTGCCAGATTTTTGGAGCTACTGCGTGAATTGAAGTACCGTTTACATCAACTGCAACAGAAACAGGCATATCTTCAACTACGAATTTGTAGATGGCTTCCATACCTAAGTCTGCAAACGCAACAACTTCAGCTTCGCGAACAGCTTTAGATACGAGGTAAGCCGCACCACCAACTGCCATTAAGTAAGTTGCTTTGTTGTCTTTGATTGCTTCAATTGCTGTAGGACCACGGTCAGCTTTACCGATCATACCGAATAGGCCAGTATGTTCTAATACTTTACGTGTGAATTTATCCATACGTGTTGCAGTTGTAGGGCCAGCAGGACCAACGACTTCATCACCCACTGGATCAACAGGGCCAACGTAGTAAATAAACTTACCTTTAAGATCAACTGGTAATTCTTCACCATTATCGATCATTTCAACCATACGTTTGTGCGCAGCATCACGACCTGTGTACATTGTTCCGCTAAGAAGTAATGTGTCACCCGGTTTCCAAGAGTCCATTTCTTCTTGAGTAATGGTATCAAGGTTTACGCGTTTAGACTGTGAAGAGTCCCAAGTTACAGATGGGTAGTCTTCAAGTTTTGGTGCTTGAATATGAGCTACACCTGTACCATCAAGCTGGAAGTGAGCATGACGAGTAGCAGCACAGTTAGGAATCATACCTACTGGTTTACCAGCAGCATGACATGGGTAATCTTTAATCTTAATATCAAGAACAGTCGTTAAACCACCGAGACCTTGTGCACCAATACCAAGTGCATTTACTTTTTCAAAGATTTCTATACGAAGCTCTTCGATTTTGTTCTCTGGTCCACGGCGAAGTAATTCATCCATATTGATTTCTTCCATGAGTGCTTCTTTAGCAAGCATCATGGCTTTTTCAGCAGTACCACCAATACCAATACCGAGCATACCAGGAGGACACCAGCCTGCACCCATAGTTGGAACGGTTTTAAGTACCCAGTCAACAATCGAGTCAGATGGGTTAAGCATCGCAAGTTTAGATTTGTTTTCTGAACCGCCACCTTTAGCAGCAACAGTAATATCTACTTTGTTACCCGGAACGAGTTTGTAGTGAATTACAGCAGGGGTATTATCTTTTGTATTTTTACGACCAAATGCAGGGTCAGCAAGTACAGATGCACGAAGAACGTTGCTGTTTTCAAGGTAACCTTGGCGAACACCTTCATTTACTGCATCGTCTAAGCTCATCGTTAAATCAAATTTAACATCTAAGCCCACTTCAAGGAAAACGTTAACAATACCAGTATCTTGGCAAATTGGACGATGACCTTCCGCACACATGCGAGAGTTAATTAGAATCTGTGCAATTGCATCCTTTGCGGCTTTGTTTTCTTCGCGATCATAAGCACGGCTCATCGCTTGGATAAAGTCTTGCGGGTGATAGTACGAAATAAACTGTAGGGCGTCCTTGATCGATGTAATCAAGTCATCTTGTTTGATAATCGTTGTCATACCAGAAAATCTCTTGAGCGGGCTGTTAGCTAGCGGGCTAAATTATATGACAAAAAGAGGGTGTTGTGGGAGATTGGTTGATCTTTTGACCGAAAGTCGCATAAGAAGATATTGATGTGATTTAAATGCCAGAAATCGGAAAATTATTTATTTTTGAATGACTAAAATAAAAAAAGCCATTTGAGCGGATATCAAATGGCGAGAGGTAGTAAAGGTGAATTTATTAATTATTTGGCAGTGGCTTGCTGTTCTGCCTGAATTGCCGTTAATGCAATGGTAAAGACGATGTCATCTACCAAGGCTCCACGAGATAAGTCATTGACTGGTTTGTTGAGGCCTTGCAGCATTGGTCCAACGCTCACAACATTTGCAGCACGCTGTACTGCTTTGTAAGTGGTATTACCCGTATTTAAATCTGGGAAGATAAATACATTCGCACGGCCAGCAACGCGTGAGTCAGGTGCCTTTTGACGCCCCACACTTTCAACTGAAGCTGCATCGTATTGAAGTGGACCATCAATCAGTAAGTCAGGACGACGTTGTTGAGCAATTTGAGTTGCTTGCTGTACTTTTTCAACATCAGCACCTGTTCCGGAAGTACCGGTTGAGTAGCTGATCATGGCAATACGCGGGTCAATTCCAAAGGCTTTCGCTGAGTCAGCCGACTGAATTGCAATTTCAGCAAGTTGTTCTGCTGTCGGGTCTGGATTAATCGCACAGTCACCATATACATAAACTTCATCTGGTAAAAGCATAAAGAATATAGATGAAACTAGTGAATATTCAGGTGCTGTCTTGATGAGTTGGAATGCTGGGCGGACCGTATTTGCTGTGGTGTGTACCGCACCTGAAACTAAACCGTCGACTTGATCTAAGGCTAACATCATGGTGCCAAGCACTACGGTATCTTGAAGTTGTTCTTTCGCTTGCAGCTCGTTGAGTTTACCTTTACGTAGCTCAACCATTGGTACAACGTATTGATCACGAATACTATCAGGGTCGACAATTGCCAATTCAGCAGGTAATTCAATACCGCGTGCTTTTGCAACATCGTGCACAGCATCTGGTTTAGCCAGCAAAATACAGTCGGCAATGCCACGTGCCTGACAAATTGCCGCAGCTTGAATGGTGCGTGGTTCATCACCTTCAGGTAGCACAATCCGTTTTTTCGCTGCAATCGATTTTTGCACCAGTTCATGACGGAAAGCTGATGGCGACAGGCGAGGGGTAGCAGCATTGTTGCTGTGCTGTTTAAGCCATTCAACATCAATATGACTTGAAACAAATCGAGTCACTTGCTCTGCACGTTCAGTATCGTCAGTTGGAATCTCATTGCCAAAATTAGATAAACGCTGTGCAGTTTCAAGTGTGTTTAAACGGGTATGTAAAATCGGTAACCCTTGTTTAATTGCACTTTGGCAAAACTCTAAAAGTTCTGGTGCTGGTGCTTCTCGTTCAGTCAGTACCAAACCTGCAAGAGGAATACCATTGCTGGTTGCCAAACTACTTGCAAGTAAAACATCGGTACGCTCAGATGCGCTAATAATTAACTCGCCTGCAATAAACTTATTCAGTTCATATTCAATGCTTGAAGCAATTAAACTCGAATGCAAAATTCGACGTGTTTTAGCTTCACCTTGATGTACCCATTGCCCATCAATGACATTTGCAATATCGAGAGTTCTCGGTACGCTTAGCGTGTTACTAAAAGGAACAAGTCCAATAATTGGTAAGTCACTAGAGCCGAAATAACGATTATATTTTTGCAGTTCGGTCGTAAATTTTGCGATTTCTTCAGTCGGTCGTAACGATGGATCAAACGCAACAGGAATTTGTGCTGTTTCTTCAGTTAATCCACGGGTACGCATAAACAGTACACCAGCAGTACGATTTGATGTTGCTCCACCAAACTGACGTAAATGAGCATCTACTTTTTCTGCTGCTTTTTTCGGGTTTTGAATATCTGCTGTGCTGACCAGCACGACTTCTGCATCAAGTGCTTGAGCAAGACTTGCGTTGAGTTCACTGGCAAAGTGGTCTTGTCCGTTAGGTAATAAGCCTTCCACAATAATGACATCATGGTCTGCTGCAACACTACGATGAAGGCTAACAGCTTCTTCAAGTAATTCATCTACTTCCCCAGCGGCAATAAGCTGAGTTAATTTTTCATGCGAAATAGATTGAACAGTTTTACTTTGAAATAAATGACCAAATAATGAAGTGGTTCGGTCAAGATGTTCTTGGTCTTCTTGAGAAAATGGTTTTAAAAAGCCTGCTTTAATCCCGTTACAATCAAGTGCGTAAATCATGCCTAAGCAGGCAGAGGTTAAACCAACCCCTTCGCCTGTAGGAATCAATAAAATTGTATTCATATAAACCTATAAATAAACGAATATCGAGTTTTCGCTAAGCTCTAATTAGGCAAGGCTTGCTACAGATGCTGTATTTTCTGCTGCTTCAACAACTTGACGAGTTTCTTTGGCAATACGGCCTTCCTCGTCTGTAGGAATGACCCAAATTTGAGGTCCTGTTCCATTGTCGATTCGTCCTTCAGTGCCACGTTTTAGGTTGTTGTTTTGATCTTTATCAAGCTGCAAACCAAAATGAGGTAAATAAGCTAAGGTTTTTTCACGAATATAAGCTGAGTTTTCGCCAATACCGCCTGTGAAGATTAGACCGTCCAAAGTCGGTAAGCCACAGCTTAATGCAGCCAGTGATTTTGCAAGGCGATAGCTAAACACTTCAATTGCAAGACTAGCATCTTCATTACCATTTTCAGCAGCTTCAATCACTGTACGCATGTCGTTAGACAGTTGAGATAAACCTAGTAAGCCACTTTCATTATTTAAAACTTTATCAATTTTTGCTAAATCCCAACCGAGGTTTTTCGCAAGGAAGCTATGTAAGCTTGGATCAACGTCACCACTACGCGTTCCCATCACTACGCCTTCAAGTGGAGTAAGGCCCATAGACGTGTCAACACTTTGTCCATTCCACACTGCGCAAGTTGAACTGCCGTTTCCTAGATGCGCTGTTAACCATCCACCTTTTTTCAGGTTACCTGCCAGCTCACTCGCTTTGTCAGACACATAGGCGTGACTTGTACCATGGAAGCCATAACGGCGGACATTGTGGTCAGTATATAAAAACTTAGGAATTGCATAACGATATGCATGCGGTGGCATGGTTTGATGGAATGCAGTGTCGAATACGGCAACTTGAGGTAATTCAGGAAATAGACGTACGGTTGCGTCAATACCAATTAAATGTGCTGGGTTATGAAGTGGGGCTAAAGGTGTCGCAGCACGAATACGTTCAATAATTTCAGGAGTGAGTAATTCTGCTTTGGTTAAACTACCCCCGTGTACAACACGATGTCCGATTGCTTGCGGTTTGTAGTTGGCAAGACGTGCAAGTAAAGTTTCTAAAGCTTTGGCATGATCAGCATAAGGGATTGAAAGTTCAAGTGGTTCACCACCTACTGTAATTCCCTTAATACGAGCATCAGCTGCCCCCAAGTTTTCTGCTAAACCGTAAATACGATCTTCACGACGCTCTGAAACCAGTGCGTATTTAATTGATGAAGAGCCGCAATTGATAACTAATACTGATGTAGCCACGTTGAAATACCCAAGTCCTGATTTAAAATAGTTTTCCTAACTTCCTGTTCAACATGTATTATTTTTCGATACAGATTGAACGGGTTGTCATGTTTTAACATGTGTTGTTTTTCTGTCCAAGATAGACTTTAGCCCATTAGACTTAAGCACTATCGACCATCAAATTATTTGTAACTAACATTTGTCCAGTATAAAGCTTAACCACTGTATTCCTTGTTTTTTTATACGTGTAGAAACGAGTTTTTTGTATATATTTATGAAAGGTAAATTTCTATTTAATGTATTTTTCAAATATTTGGTATAAATTTTTTAAGAAAAAAGAAGTGGTGTTATTTTAATCAAACTAGAGGGGAGTATTACAAATAATATACGTAAATAAAATTAAATTTTAATCGTTTATATATAGGTTAAAATATATAAATCATAAACATTTTTAATATAAAACTTAGTATAAAAAAGCCAGTATTAATACATTTATAAGAATATTTTACTGCTTTGATATTATGAGAATTTTCTCATAGTTGTTAGAGATTAATATACCAGTAAATATAGTCAAAAATAAAACCAGCCTCTTGTTTAAAACTTAAACATAATTTGTATTTAATAGCCATGCTCAGGTATTACCGTAAAATTGACTAGGGCTTGCATGTCGCTTTTTGCCTTAATAATATTGTTCCTTCCCCTTATCAAATGATGATGAAATATATCATTTGGTCTATTTTTATGTTCCGGCTTATCCGGTTGTACAGGAGCGTCCAGCATGGACTTGCCGAATCCAGTATTGGCAAAAGTGACCGAGCGTGTAATCGCACGTAGTCAAAAAACTCGTTCTGCATATTTACAACGTATTGAACATGCACAAGGCAAATTTCCTGCTCGTGGAGCACTTTCATGTGCCAATCTGGCTCATGGTTTTGCCAGTATGGACGATAATGAAAAATTAATTATTAAAGTAGGCCGTGAACCAAATATTGGCATCGTATCTTCATATAACGAAATGCTTTCGGCCCATGCACCTTATAAAACATTTCCAGATTTAATTAAAACAGCCGCTCGTGAGAATGGCGGCGTGGCACAGTTTGCAGGTGGTGTTCCTGCGATGTGTGACGGTATTACCCAAGGTAATGCTGGCATGGAACTGTCATTGTTCTCTCGTGAAACCATTGCGATGAGTACAGCGATTGCATTGTCACATAACATGTTTGACGCAGCACTGTGTCTAGGTGTTTGCGACAAGATTGTGCCGGGCCTACTGATTGGTGCTTTGCAGTTTGGTTATTTGCCTACTATTTTTGTGCCAGCCGGCCCAATGACCAGTGGGTTATCTAACGATGAGAAAGCTAAAATTCGTCAGCAATTTGCGACGGGTCAGGTTGGCCGAGATGCTTTGCTAGAAGCTGAGTCAGCTGCTTATCACGGACAAGGGACTTGTACTTTTTACGGTACAGCCAATAGTAACCAGATGCTGATGGAAGTCATGGGCTTGCATTTGCCAAGTGCCGCATTTGTTCATCCTCATACACCATTACGTGATGCACTCACTGCAGAAGCTGCGATTCGTGTACTTGATTTGACAGTTGAGCGCGGAAACTATACGCCGATTGGTCATGTGATTGATGAAAAAGCCATTATCAATGGCATCGTGGCGTTACTCGCTACCGGTGGTTCAACCAACCATACTTTGCATTTGATTGCGATTGCTCGCGCTGCTGGCATCTTGATTGACTGGGATGACTTTGATGAGTTATCGGCTGTTGTTCCATTACTCGCAAAAATCTATCCAAATGGTAAGGCTGATGTAAACCATTTCCAAGCTGCGGGTGGGGTCGCTTTCCTCATTCGTAACTTACTTGAAGCTGGTCTGTTGCATAACGATGTAACGACAGTAGCTGGTAAAGGTTTGCAACATTACACCAAAGAACCAAAACTGATTGACGGTAAGCTCACTTGGGTTGACGGTGTGGTTCAAAGCCTTGATGACAAAGTTCTACGTAGCATTGATGCGCCGTTTCAACCAGATGGTGGCTTGCGTTTAATGCAAGGTCGCCTTGGCCGTGGTGTGATCAAGATTTCTGCTGTTGCGCAAGAACACCGTAAAGTTAAAGCTCCAGCAATTGTGTTTGATTCTCAAGAAGCAGTGCAAGCTGCATTTGATCGTGGTGAATTACACCGAGACTTTATTGCGGTTGTTCGTTTCCAAGGTGCGCGTGCGAATGGTATGCCTGAATTGCATCGTTTAACTCCTGTGTTGGGTGTTTTACAAGATCAAGGTTTCCACGTTGCTTTAGTCACTGATGGGCGTATGTCTGGTGCTTCAGGTAAAGTTCCTGCGGTGATTCATTTATCTCCAGAGGCCTTACTAAATGGGCCGATTGCTAAAGTGCAAACAGGCGATATGTTAATCATTGATGCTGAGGCTGGCGTACTCGATGTTGAAATAGATGACGATGTATGGCAGTCACGCCCTGTTGCACAGCCAGAACATCAGGCAGAAAACGAAGTTGGCTTTGGCCGTGAATTATTTGGTGTTTTCCGTGCTGCTGCTGCGCCAGCTGAACATGGAGCATCTGTGTTTGGTGCATTGGTTGGTGAAAATTCACCAGAGCAGATTTGAATCAAAGGAACTGAAAAATAATGATTAAAATTGAAGATATCGTCAAATTAGGCCCAGTTATCCCTGTATTGGCATTTGATTCTGCTGAGCAAGGTGAGGATGTATCACGTGCTTTACATGCAGGTGGCGTGAAAGTTCTCGAGATTACGTTACGTACCACTGCAGGTCTTGCTGCTATTGAGCGTGCTAGCCAGTTGGCCGATGACATTGTGGTGGGTGTAGGTACGATTACCAAACCAGAACACTGTGCTCAAGCCAAAAAAGCAGGTGCTCAATTTGGGGTATCTCCTGGTTTGACTAAAGATCTGCATTTGGCTGCGCAAGATGCTGGCTTACCTCTATTGCCGGGTGTGATGACACCAAGTGACCTAATTCAAGCGATTGAATTGGGTTATGACATTGTGAAGTTCTTTCCAGCTCAACAGGCAGGTGGTGTTGAGATGCTAAAAGCATTTTATGGTCCATTTCCAAACTTGCGCTTTTGTCCGACTGGTGGAATTACGGCAGAGTCAGCGCCAGATTTCTTAAAACAACCTAACGTGGTTTGTGTAGGTGGTTCATGGTTAACACCTAAAGCTACAGTAGCTGCCCAAGACTGGTCTGAAATTACTCGCTTGGCACAAATTGCGAGTCAGTTGAGAGCTTTGTAAATGTAGACAATATTTATAAAAAATGAAGTGCATTTTATGTGCTTTAAAGGCTGTATTGATGTGACCAGTTTTTGCTGGTCACACCTAAATATAAAAATTTAATGTCTTAACAGTAGGAATTACTGTGGTTGAAGACCCTTGTTTAGGCAGTGTGCCTAAATAATTATTCCAAGGAGAAGTGTCCCATGGAGACGGTTCAGGGTGGCATGTTACTGATCTACACTGTAATCGCGATTATTGCTTTAGTGGTCATGATCGCGAAGTTTAGAATTTATCCATTTTTAGTTCTCATTATTGTTTCACTCGGTTTAGCCTTGGCTGTTGGCATGCCAATGGGTGATATTGTTAAGTCTTATGAAGCCGGTACAGGTAAAACCTTAGGTCACCTCGCGATTGTAATCGCACTAGGAACAATGCTCGGTAAAATGATGGCCGAGTCTGGTGGCGCAGAGCGAATAGCAATTACCCTAATTAAATGGTTTGGTGAGAAAAATATTCACTGGGCCATGATGTTTATTGCCCTTATTGTTGGCCTTCCCGTATTTTTCGAAGTAGGTTTCGTTCTACTCATTCCAATTGCATTCAACATTGCCAAGCGAACAGGTAAATCCTTACTGGTTGTTGGCTTGCCAATGGTTGCCGGTTTGTCGGTTGTGCATGGCTTAATTCCACCACATCCAGCAGCACTGTTGGCAGTACAGGCTTATCATGCTGATATTGGTAAAACAATTGCTTATAGTCTGATCGTTGGTGTGCCAACGGCTATTGTTGCTGGACCACTGTATGCACTGTGGATCAACAAATACGTCAAATTGCCTGAGAATAACCCGTTAGCGAAGCAGTTTATTGAAGCAGATACGAATAGAACTCGTGAGCTACCAAGTTTTGGGATTACCTTATTCACAATCATGCTGCCTGTCGTATTAATGTTGGTTGGAAGCTGGGCTGATCTGTTCTTTGCACCACAGACTTTCGCAAATGATTTACTGCGTTTCATTGGTACTTCTGATATCGCATTACTCATTGCCGTGCTGGTCAGCTTTATTACCTTTGGTACGATGCAGGGCTTTAACCGTGAACAAATTGAAAAATTCTGTGGTGGGTGTTTAGCTTCTATTGCTGGGATTATGTTGATTGTAGGTGCTGGTGGTGGTTTTGGCGGCATTTTGCGTGACACCGGTATTTCTAATGAGATTGTTTCTACAGCGTTGAAGGCAAACCTGTCGCCGTTATTGTTGGGCTGGTTTGTTGCAGCATTAATTCGTTTGGCAACAGGATCGGCAACGGTGGCTATGGCTACAGCGTGTAGCATTGTTGCTCCAATTGCAGCTACGGCGGGTGTTGCTGTTAGACCAGAACTTTTAGTACTTGCCACAGGTTCGGGTTCATTAGTTTTCTCACATGTAAATGACGCAGGATTCTGGTTAATCAAAGAATATTTCGGTATGACAGTAGGGCAGACACTCAAGACTTGGTCTGTATTAGAAACGATCATTTCAGTGTTGGGTTTATCTTTCACGCTACTGCTTAGCACTATTTTATAATTAAAGGTGGGTAATCCATGATTGTGATTGCAATGGGTGTCTGTGGAACAGGTAAAACCCTAATTGGTGAGTTGTTATCAGAGCGTTTGGCTTGTGAGTTCCTTGATGGCGATACGCTTCATTCAGCTGCAAATAAAAGTAAGATGAGTCAAGGCATTCCCTTAACTGATGAAGACCGCTTGCCATGGTTACAAGCAATTCGTCAGGTCATTGAAACCAAACAAAGAGACGGTGAAACAGCTGTATTTACATGCTCCTCTTTAAAACGCATGTATCGCGATATTTTAAGAGGGCAGGACCAAAATGTTAAGTTTGTCTACTTAAAAGGTTCTTATGAGTTATTACAGCAACGACTTGCAGAAAGATCAGGTCATTTTTTTGACCCAGCGTTGCTACAAACACAGCTAGACACATTAGAGGAACCTGATGTGAATGAAGCAATTGCTATTGATATTGCTCTCACACCAGAACAGATCATTGAACAAGTCATCCAGAAGCTAGGGGTGACTGATAGTGTGTGTCGGGGGTAAATTCATCTAGAAAGATTACCAACGCTTTAAGATATTCACCTTGTGGTTTACGGTTCAAGCAAGGTGAGTACGGATAATAATAGTGATATTGACCTGAATAAAACCTGATTACAGTGGCGAGTTCGGGAATATATAAAAGACATACGAATAATAAGGTATTAAGAAGAATGAATCAGTTAAATAATCTACAGCTTAAATTCCCAGTAGTGGACAGTATTCCTGAAAGTGTGCGTCTGCCCTCCCAAATTCATCAGCGTGTCTCACTCGTGGATGGTGAGTTGAAGCTATGGGCTGGTGCAACCAAGAAAACATTATCTCCAATCTGGATTCAGCAGCCTGACGGTAGCCTAGAGCAAGTTGAACTTGGTAGTTATCCGGTCATGGGCGAAAAAGAAAGCGATGAAGCACTAGAGGCAGCGGTAAGGGCTTACAACAATGGTCGTGGCGAATGGCCTATGATGAAGGTTGGTGAGCGCATTGCCTGTATGCAAAAATTTATTCAGCGCATGGTGGAACAGCGAGATCTAATTATTAAGCTGATCATGTGGGAAATTGGCAAAAGCTTGGCGGATTCAGAGAAAGAATTTGACCGTACGATTACCTACATGCGTCAAACGATTGATGCCCTGAAAGATTTGGATAATGCCAACTCCCGCTTTGTAATTGCTGAAGGTACGATTGGACAAATCCGTCGTACTCCATTAGGTGTCGTGTTGTGTATGGGACCATACAACTACCCACTGAACGAAACCTTTGCGACTCTGATCCCAGCCATGCTGATGGGTAATACCATCATTTTTAAACCACCTCAATTTGGGACATTGTTGTTTGAACCGTTACTAGAAGCGTTCCGTGATTCATTTCCAAAAGGTGTGATCAATACCATTTATGCACCAGGTTCTCTAGTGGTACCCCATCTACTGGCATCTGGGCAAATTAATGTACTGGCACTGATTGGTTCTAGTAAAGTAGCTGATCATTTGAAGAAGCAACATCCTAAATCTCACCGTCTGCGTGCGATTTTGGGGCTAGATGCGAAGAATGCCGCTATTATTCTGCCAGATGCCGACTTGGATCTAACAGTGAAAGAGTGTCTGCTGGGTGCATTGTCGTTTAATGGTCAGCGTTGTACCGCACTCAAAATGTTGATGGTACATCGTTCAATAGCAGATGAATTTGTTAACCGCTTAACGGCTGAGCTGGCCAAACTTAAAGTGGGTATGCCTTGGGAAAAAGGTGTGTTTATTACTCCGTTACCAGGTATGCACCGTACGACCTACATGACTGAAGTCATTGAAGATGCTGTAGCTAAAGGGGCAAAAGTAGTTAATCCGGAAGGCGGTGAATTCTGCAAAACGATGTTCTATCCAGCTGTAGTTTATCCAGTGAGTGAGGGAATGAGGCTGTATCGCGAAGAACAGTTTGGTCCAGTGATACCAGTCTCTGTTTACGATGACATTGAAACTGTGCTGGACTATGTCACTACTTCTGATCATGGTCAGCAGGTGAGTATTTTTGGTAGCGACCCTGAGCAAATTGGTCACTTGGTTGATCCGCTGGTTCATCAGGTTTGTCGTGTGAACATCAACTGTCAATGTCAGCGTGGCCCTGATGTGTTCCCGTTCGGTGGTCGTAAAGATTCTGCGGAAGGTACACTGTCTGTGCATGATGCTCTGCGAGCGTTCTCTATCCGTTCCATGATTGCTGCTAAGCAGACAGATGACAGTAAGGGCATGTTGGCCTCTATGGTATCTGAGCACTATTCTAAATTTGTGAATACGGACTTTATTTTCTAATAAATATAAAAATAAAAAGCCAGCCTTCGGGCTGGCTTTTTTATAGTGACTTATAACTTGAATAATAAAAAACGCCTGAAATTGATCAGGCGTTTTTATTTGAACTCATAGATTTAATTATTGGCGAATTTGTCCGTCACCTAACACAATCCATTTTTGTGAAGTTAAGCCTTCTAAACCAACTGGGCCGCGGGCATGGATTTTATCGGTGGAGATACCAATTTCAGCGCCTAAACCATATTCGAAACCATCCGCAAAACGAGTTGATGCATTAATCACAACTGAGCTTGAATCTACACGAGCCAAGAACTGACGAGCTAAAGTGTAGTTTTCAGTCACAATTGCATCAGTGTGATGTGAACCATATTTGTTGATATGGTCAATTGCTTCATCAATCCCGCTCACCACTTTAACTGCAAGAATTGGCCCTAAATATTCGGTGTACCAATCTTCTTCTGTTGCAGGTTTTACAGAGGCACCCAAAATACGGCGTGTTTCTGGACAGCCACGTAACTCAACTTGTTTTTCAGCATACAGTTCAGCAATGTGCGGTAAGAAAACGTCTGCAATTTTCTCATCAACCAACAGCGTTTCCATCGCATTACAAACACCGTAACGATGTGTTTTTGCATTTAAAGTAATTGGTAATGCTTTTTGCAAATCTGCTTGTGCTTCAACAAATACATGACAGTTACCATCAAGATGTTTAATCACCGGAATACGCGCTTCGTTGGTTACGCGCTCAATCAAGCTTTTACCGCCACGTGGAACAATGACATCTACATATTCAGCCATGGTGATGAGATGACCAACAGCTGCACGGTCAGAAGTTTCAATGACTTGTACTGAATGCTCAGGTAAACCGGCAACTTTTAAACCATGCTTAATTGCTTCTGCGATTGCTTTATTTGACTCGAGTGCTTCTGAACCACCACGTAAAATAATGGCATTACCTGATTTAATCGCTAAAGATGCAGCTTCAAGTGTTACGTTTGGACGTGATTCATAAATCATACCAACAACACCTAAAGGTACACGCATTTTTCCAATTTGAATGCCTGTGGGGCGATATGCAAGATCAGTAATTTCTCCAATTGGATCGACAAGCGCGATCACATCTTTTAAACCTTGCAACATCCCTTTAAAGCGTGCGGGCGTAAGCTCAAGACGATCAAGTAAGGCACTGTCGAGCTGATTGCTACGACCTTTATCCATGTCGATTTGATTCGCCGCCAAGATTGCTGCCTGATTATTTTCCAAAGCAGTATAAATAGCAGAGAGTGCATGATTTTTTAGTGAGGTAGAAGCACTTGTTAAGACGCGTGAGGCCTCGCGTGCTTGTTGCCCAACTTTTTGCATATATTGTTCAATTGAATCTTGCATAGCATTTTTTAATCATTTACCAATGAGTAAGATAGTAGCAGTCAAATGCGGAACAATGAATGGCTTTTTTTCAAAAATGTGACCGCCATAAAAAAACATTTAAATATTTTGCAAACTATTAGCGACTTAAACAAGATGAGCGGTCATTTCAGCGATTGCGTATATTTCAGACAATTGTTTAGAATGTTATTGTGCAATACAAACTAATACAAAATTTAAAGTTTTGTGCATAAAAGATTACGTGTTCAAGAAGGAACTCTTGCAGCATAAAAAAATTACAGCAAGGAGGAAGCAAGGATATGAATTCCATTATTCAAATGGATTCGGAGATCAACCAAGCTTATGCCGGTTTTGGCTTTTTCGATATCTACCATAGAGATAGTTTTAAACAACCTGCTCGTACAACATGGATTGACGGTTGGAAAATTGAATATATGGCAATTGCCGATCCTAAAACGATTCACAAAACGCCGATTGTGATTGTTGGTGGTGCTTTCCAGAATTTTAATTCTTATAAATATTGTGTTGAACAATTGTTTGAAAGTGGTCCGGTTATTTTAATTGACTTACCTTCAATGGGTGCAAATCAGCAAATTACCAATCGCGACACAGGAGTGTCTGCTGGTACTTTAGAACTTCCTGATTTATCTGAAATGTTAGGACGTTGGTTAGATATCGTTGGAATACAAAAAGTTTCTGTAATGGGAATGTCTTTAGGTTCCGTGATTGCCTCTTGTTTTGCTCATCACCGTCCTGACCTGATGGATCGTATGATCTTGATGGGAGTTATGCAGAAGACTCGTAAAAGTTGGCGAATGATTTTGGAAGAGTCACTCAAACTCATGCAAGAAAACCGCATGGAAGAGTTTGGGCAAGCTGTGATTTTGTATTTAGTTAATCATGCAAAATTAGATAAAACTCGTATGTCACCAACCGCTAAAAAGTTATTTTTTAGACAAATGGCCGAGTTTACGGGGACTGAGCGAGAACGTTATGAAATTAACTGTAATCGTCTTTTGCGTTTAACAGATGTACCTATTCCAGAGTGCAAAACGTTGGTTGCAGCAGGGCAGTACGACAGTTTTACTCTGCCTCATGAAAATGCCAATTTTGCTTTGCAATGTCCAGATATGGAATTTGCGCTTATTGCAAACGCTGATCATGTGCCTCAATTACAGCGCCGTAAAGAAACCATGAGTTTGTTCACTTCATTTTTGAAGGGTGAATCTATCCAAAATCTAGATGGTATTATTCCAATGACGCGTGACCAGATGCAAAAGATGGAGCGCCGTGGTGAAGAGCGAGTTCCAGTTTTGCAACCGAACACTCAACTGAGCCATCGTGAATGTAAAACAGAAGTGCCAGTGACGATTGTTGACGTGACTTTCTTTGGGATATATTTAAAAATGGATGATATTTCGCAGCTTGATTTTGTGAATGATCATCCACGTGATTTGGCACTGCATTTAGAAGATGAAGAAGGTCCTTTCTCGATTGAGTGTTTAATCTTTGAAGCTACTGAACAAGGAATACGTGCTTTATTTAAACATGGCAGTTTTGAGCTTGCTGACCGTTTAAGTCGTTTTATCGCTCGCCAAAAGCTAGCCGTATAAAATTTAATTTTTTCATAAGTGGAAGTCTCAAAAATTATGAGACTTCCATTTATTATTTTATTTGAGCGTGAATAATCCAAACTAAGTCGCCTAAATGCTCTTCATGGCTATCTTGAGAAACTTCCCCAAAAAATATTTGTGGCTGTTCAATAGTAACCTGCTCAAATTCTGTATCTTTAAAAAAGTCATTAACTTCTTGTGGACTTTTGAAATGAAAACTAAATGAACTGCGAGACATGAGTTTAAGTAACTTACTACTATTCCAGATAATACTAGCAAGTTTGTTTTTAACTGGTTCAGGGTAGAGGTCTGTTAAATAGTGAAACTTTTTAAAAGTAACACCATAGTGGCCAATCGATTGGATCAATTGTTTTAATAAATTTTTATCAAAATAATTAATTAAACCTTCACTAATCACAACCAGTGGGCGGTTAGGGTCAAATACTTCAAATGCTTGTGCAAAAGCTTCTGTAAATAAATCAACTGATAAGATTTCAGGTGCATTTTTTTCAATTTGCTGTAACGCATTTTGTTTGGTTTGTGCCATATCGGGCAAATCAAGCTCCCGATAGGTAATAGAAGGGTAATGTTGTCTAAACCACCAGCCACGTGGCGACAAGCCACATGCTATTTCAAGCACCTGTAAATCAGAATTTTCTTGAATGAGTTGTTCTAAATGGTGATCAAGCATGGTGTGGCGTTGTTTGAGCGTCGTGCGCATGCTACCGCCCACATATTTCTCTGCCCATGATTCTATCGGGTGAACTAAATATGCCAATGATTTGCCTTTGGTTGTGGCAAGTGCTTCATGAGAGATTCCCATTTGATACCAGATATAACCCGTATAGTGGGCTGTAAAAGAGATGTGGCGGTGTTTTGAAAGTTGTTGTGTCATTCGTCCTGAACTCGATTTATTGTTTTTGTGTGATCTTCATTATTTATAAAAATGAAGAATTTTTACTGCATTGATGTTGAATGAACCTGCATGACGGAGTCCTGTCAATTAGGTTAGCATTTTGGGATGAACTTTCAGTTGGAGTTACTTTTCTTTCGGGAAAAGTAACCAAAACCATTGTCATACGCAAAACCTGTTCACTTTCTGAATCTATCAAATATATTGAAGCAATCAATATCCTTCAGCAGATGAGTAGGTTGCGTATGACTTAACCGCGTATCAGATAGTGAATAGGTTTTTGTAGCCAATTAAAATTTTTACTAACTTAAATCGAATTTTTAAACTCTTCAATGGCTGTTTTGACAGCTTGCCACTCATTTCCAAGCGATAAGGTTTCACCGATCTGAATTTGTGGAATTTGGCCGCGCATGCGTTCTAAACGCTCTTGGTTTGGTAGTTCTAAGTTTGTAATACCTTCGAGCGCTGTACAGGCTGCACTTCGGTCATTACACACCAGTCCCATGTCACACCCAGCCGCTAGAGCAGCCTGAATACGCGCATCTGCCCCCCCTGCGACACAAGCAGCCTGCATGCTTAAGTCATCAGAGAAAAGTACACCATCAAACTTCAAACGCTTGCGTAGAACTTCTTGAATCCAGAAAGGTGAAAAACCTGCTGGATTTGGATCAACTTGATCATAAATCACATGTGCAGGCATGAGCGCATCAAGCTGAGGCATAAGCTTAATGAAGCTTTGCATATCATGGTTATAAATTTCGTCATAGCTACGGCTGTCGATTGCAGCAGCAACATGAGAGTCGGCTTTCACAGAACCGTGGCCTGGGAAATGTTTGCCCGTATTTGCCATTCCAGCTTTTTTCATGCCTTGCATAAATGCGCCTGCAAGTGGGGCAATATCTTCAATATTTTTAGAGAAGCCACGGTCGCCAATCACGTCACTAATTGCATTAAGATCTAAAACTGGTGCAAAACTAAAATCGATGCCGACTGCAAGAACTTCTGTTGCCATTAACCAACCGCACTGTTCAGCCAGCTCAAGTGCTTTTTGAGGTTGAGTTAAATATAAATCCCCAAAACGGCCCATGGCTGGTAATACGGTAAAACCTGATCTTAGTCGTTGAACTCGGCCACCTTCTTGGTCAACAGCAATCAAAATATCTGGGCGAATTTGACGCATATGGTCGGTTAAAGCACGTACTTGTTGTGGAGATTCAATATTTCGTGCAAATAAAATCATGCCACCGACTTGCGGAGCGCGTAATAGTTCAATATCTTCTTGAGTAAGTTCTGTGCCGGCGATGTCCAGCATCAATGCGCCAATCATATTGGTTCCATTTGAATTTTGATTGAAAAACAATAAGCGAATTTTGCAATGTTTTGCTACATTTTGTCAGTACAGAATATGATAAAACTACACGGTATAAACAATTTAGTTGGTTAAGATTTTGAATCTGCTTAGTTCATATCGAAAACAGAGCGTGTAAGATAGGAACACCCAAGGAAGTATTAAAAATTTATGAAACTTCAAACTATAGCTTGTGCAGTAGCGATCGCGACTGGCGGTTTATTCTTCTCTCATACGATGAATGAAGCGAGAGCGGCAACCAATACTGCTGCGGTTTCTCAATCAATCCAGCCAACGCAAGAACAGGCTTTGGTGGCTCGCCAACTGGCAACTTTAGTTGATCGTCAACATTATTTAAATATGCGTCTGGATGCGAACACATCAAATCGTATTCTGGATATGTATTTAGATAGCCTTGATCCAGATCACTCATTATTTCTAGATTCTGAAGTTCAAAATTATAAAAAACTATATGGTTCAAATTTTGGTGCTTCATTAAAAGCGGGGAATTTAACTGGACCGTTTGCAATTCATCAGCAATATCGTGAACGCTTAAAACAATTTTATGAGTTCATGTTAGCTGAGTTAAAACAACAGCAAAATTTAAAGCAGCCTAATAGTTATATTGAAGTTGATCGTGAAAAAGCACCATATTTTAAAACGACTGCTGAGCAACAGAATCATTGGCGAAAAATGTTGGTTTCACAGTTAATCAACTTAACCATTAGCCGTGAAGAAGAGCAGGCGAAGCAAAAAGCGCTTAAAGAGAATCCTTCACTTGCAAATGGGCAAGACTTAACTGGCCCAGAAGATTTAACGCCAGCCCAAACGTTAACTAAACGTTATACGCGTCAGCTTGAAAGAATTAGTCGTGTGAAAAGCGATGACGTCTTGGATAAAACATTAAATGCAATGTTGGCAACTTATGATCCACATAGTAACTATTACCCGCCAATTGATGCGATAGAACTTAATCGCCAAACTACCTTGCAGCTTGAAGGTATTGGTGTGTCGATTCGTCCAGAACGTGGCAACGAAGATTACACCAAAATTGAAACCATTGTAGAAGGTGGCCCTGCAAGTAAGTCTGGTCAAGTGAAATCAGGAGATCGAATCATTGGTGTCGCTCAAGAAGGCGAGAAAATGATTGATGTGATTGGCTGGACAAGTTCTGAAATTGTTGGGCTTATTCGTGGTAAGCGCGGAACGAAAGTCACGCTAAAACTTCTTGGTGCTGGCGCATCAATGAGTCAGGCTCGTAATGTGACTTTAGTACGCGATGTTATTCAAGAAGAAGATGCTGGTGTTCGTTCACGCACAGTTGAAGTGACACGTGATGGTAAAAAGCATGTGTTGGGCGTAATTGAAATTCCATCGTTCTATTTTGACTATCGTTCACGTCGTGCGGGTAAACAATATCGTTCAGTTTCTGAAGATACTGCAAATGCTTTTGAGGCGCTAAAAGCGAAAAAAGTAGAAGGTATTATTATTGACTTACGTAATGACCCGGGTGGCTCATTAGAAGAAGTTGCACGTATGTTGGGGCAGGTGATTAAGTCTGGCCCGGTAGTACAAATTCGTGATGGGAATGGCAACGTAAGCGTGTTTGAAGATAACGATGGCGGTCAGCAAATTTATACAGGTCCACTCGCGGTATTGGTGAACTTGGCATCTGCATCGGCAAGTGAGATTTACTCTGCTGCAATTCAAGATTATGAGCGCGGTATTATTATTGGTAGTACAACCACTGGTAAGGGTACAGCTCAGGTACAACTTGATACTCTGGCATATGGTCAAGCGACTTTAACTCAGCGTAAGTTCTATCGTATTACAGGTGGTAGTACACAAAATAAAGGTGTAGTGCCAGACATTAAACTCGTCGACATCTATAACGAAGAGTTTGGTGAGCGTAAATCGAAGAATGCGTTGAAGTGGGACACAATTCCTACTGCACCATTTAAACGAGAGGGTTCTGTTCAGCCTTATGTGACAAAGTTGTCCCAATTCTCTGAACAACGTGTTGGCAATGACGCTCAGTTTAAATATCTAAATAAACGTACTGCGATTGCTAAGGTGACGAGTGATCAAAAACAAGTAGTACTTGATATTGATAAGCGCCGTGCTGAATTACTTGGCTTAGAGAAACAAACTTTAGATGCAGAAAATGAACGCCGTGCTGCAACGGGTCAAAAGCCTTTTGCAAACTGGGAAAGCTATCAAGCTTCATTAGATGCTCTAGCTGAATCTCGCGCTAAAATGAAAGCATCGCAACGTCCAGCGTTACCAGAAGAGGAAACTTTTGTGACTGAAGCTGCTAATGTACTCATGGATTATGCAAAATTGCAAAATCGCTAAGAGTTACTAGAATTTAAGAAAAAGCATGCTGTCATCAGTGTGCTTTTTTTATTTTTCATGTCAGTAAACTGTCATGCATTTATCATCAAAATGTCAAAAAAACTGCTTAATCTTTAAGCATGAAAATAAATACATTGATGGATGGCGCTATGCAAAGTTCATATGCGACAGCACTATTAAAACAACAGCAACTTCCTGAAAGCTTCCAATTCTTTTTTAAACAAAAGCAGCAGCTATCTAATGCACATTCATTGCATGATTTGGTGCGCCCACGTTTAAAAATTGCGATTGTAACGGAAACTTGGCCACCCGAAATCAATGGTGTGGCACTTTCATTATTGCAGTTATGCCAAGGTTTACAAAAACAGGGGCATAAGATTTTACTGATTCGCCCAGAGCAAAAAGCGAAATGTCATGACTTTACGCCAGAGCAAGAATGTCTGGTGATGTCGCAGGCGATTCCAAAATATCCAACTTTACAATTTGGTTGGCCACAATATTTAAAAGTATCGAAAGCTTTTGAAAAGTTTGTGCCAGATGTTGTGCACATCGTGACTGAAGGGCCGTTAGGTTTAACCGCCATGCAGGCTGCTAAGGCAAAAGCTATTCCTGTTTCGAGCGGCTTTCATTCGCCATTTCAAGACTTTAGTCGTTTCTTCGATTTGGCTTTTTTAGTCAAACCGATTCAAAAATACCTGTGCTGGTTTCACAATAACACTCAAGTGACCTGTGTGCCGAGTAAAGATACTCAAGAAGCATTACGCGGTTTTGGTATTACTTGTCCACTGGTTGTCGTTGGGCGTGGCGTAGATACGACCAGATTTTCACCGAAGCATCGCTCTGAAAATTTGCGAAAACAATGGGATGCTGATGATAATACTCGCGTTATGCTTTATGTGGGGCGTTTGTCTCCCGAAAAAGAAGTGCAAGTGCTCATTGAAAGTTATGCGAACCTAAAAACCATTCAGCCACATAAAACTAAATTAGTTATTGTGGGAGATGGCCCAGATTTTGCTCGTTTAAAGTCACTACCTGAAGCGAAGGGTGTTATCTTTACCGGAAGTCTAAGAGGTCAGGATTTGGCGGCTGCCTATGCGAGTGCAGATGTATTCGTATTTGCGAGTCAAGTTGAAACGTTTGGTAACGTAGTTTTAGAGGCAATGGCAAGCGGTTTACCAGTTATAGCGTATGATTATGCATGTGCACATCAATACTTAACACATGGTGTGAATGGCTGGTTAAGCCCACTTGGACAAAAAAACCACTTTATACAACAAATTTATCAGCTTCCTTCGGTACAACAACTTAGAGAAATGGGCGTACAAGCCTGTCATAAAGTACAGCAAAGCGGTTGGCAACTTCCGGTTCAGCAATTGGAGCAGGCATTTTATCAGGTAGTGAAGGAGCCCTCGTTGGACTTCACCTAAGTATCCTAAGATAGGAGAATGACCATGAAATTTAAGAATGCAAAAATAAAAATACTCGATTTAGATTTGAGAGGCTGTTTATATCTGAACAATTTCTCTCACTCACAGCGTGTTGCCCTTTTTTTCAAAATTATCAGTCGTGTTGGTGATGGTCCATTTTGGTATCTAATGTTGGCAATCGTGTGGGGCATGCAAGGTATCACCTATAGCTTGCAAATTATCTACTTGTTGCTAGGTGGTTCTGTCGGCACAGCAATTTATAAATTTTTAAAACATAAGACAACGCGACCACGTCCTTATCAGGTGCATCAGGTGATTGTGCTTGGTGAAAGACCGCTTGATCACTTTAGTTTTCCATCAGGCCACACACTTCATGCAGTCATGGTGACAATTGTATTGGGTTACATCCAGCCAGTTTTGCTTGCTGCCATGTTCCCATTTATGGTGCTTGTCGCTTTGTCTCGTATGGTACTGGGTCTTCATTATCCAAGTGATGTGATTGTTGGTGCGCTAATTGGTGCAGCGGTCGCGGCTACGATTATTTTTGTGGCGCCATTATTGAACATCGCTTTATAAGCATCGGTAATTTTTATCAGCTTAAGCTATCGATTAAGTTTGTGGATTTGCTAAAGTACACAGTTCGTGATTTAGCAGATTAAACAGATAGGAGCCGCTATGGGCTTACGTTGGACAGATACCATTGATATTGCCATTGAATTGTCAGAAGCACATCCAGAAGTTGATCCGCAATGGATCCGTTTTACCGATTTACATGCATGGGTGTGCGCATTGCCAGACTTCAGTGATGACCCAAATAAATCGACAGAAGGATTGCTAGAAGGCATTCAGATGGCCTGGATAGACGAAGTTCGCTAAAAATAGTAGAAAAATCGCAACTTTTACACATTCAAAGCTGATTATTGCCTATGACATCGGTATAATGCGGCAAATTTTTTTAAAGTTTAAATCTTAAAATAAAGGAGCCACTCATGGCTATTGAACGTACTTTGTCTATCGTAAAACCTGATGCAGTGTCTAAAAACCACATCGGTGAAATTTTTGCTCGTTTTGAAAAAGCGGGTTTAAAAATTGTTGCGACTAAAATGAAACACCTTTCTCAAGCTGATGCTGAAGGTTTCTATGCTGAGCATAAAGAACGTGGTTTCTTTGGTGACTTAGTTGCATTCATGACTTCTGGTCCAGTTGTAGTATCTGTTCTTGAAGGCGAAAATGCAGTTCTTGCACACCGTGAAATCTTAGGCGCTACAAACCCTAAAGAAGCTGCTCCTGGTACGATTCGTGCTGACTTCGCTGTAAGCATCGACGAAAACGCTGCTCACGGTTCTGACTCAGTTGCTTCTGCAGAGCGTGAAATTGCTTACTTCTTTGCTGACAACGAGATCTGCCCACGCACTCGTTAATCGAAAGCATTCAAACCAGATAAGTGGTATACTACTTATCTGGTTTTTTTATTCTCTTAAGAGAATATTGTTTGATTCTTGAACAATATCTTCAGTTTTTTGACATGGTTTAGGTAAATACACATGAGTTCTGCAGTGGTCGTTTCATCTGAAAATCTTGATGGACAGCAGCAATCTTCGTCCACGCCGGTAATCCCTGCTGCCGAAAATAAAGTGAATTTACTCGGCATGTCTCGTCCTGAGTTAGAAAAATTCTTTGAAGATATTGGCGAGAAAAAGTTTCGTGCCGGACAGGTCATGAAATGGATACATCAATACTTTGTTACTGACTTTGCTGAAATGACCAATATTTCAGGCAAACTACGTGCGAAGCTTGAACAGATTTGTGAAATTAAAGCTCCTGAAGTGGTTCACCGTCATTACTCAAAAGATGGTACACGTAAGTGGGTGTTTCGCGTAGGTGAGGGTGCAGGTTCTTTAGTTGAAACTGTATTAATTCCTGCCGAAGATAAGACTGGATTACGTAAAACGCTTTGTATTTCCTCTCAAGTGGGCTGCGCATTAGATTGCTCATTTTGTTCAACAGGTAAACAAGGTTTCCAACGTGATTTAACGCCAGATGAAATTATTGGGCAACTCTGGATGGCAAATTATTCTTATATGGAAGAAGTGCCTGTTGCTGAGCGCGAACGCTCAGTTACCAATGTTGTGATGATGGGCATGGGTGAGCCATTGCTCAACTATGATGCTGTATTAAGCTCAATGCAGATTATGCTAGATGACTTTGCTTATGGCATGTCAAAACGTCGTGTGACTTTATCGACATCAGGTGTTGTACCAAAAATTGATCAACTTGCAAAAGATATTGATGTGGCTTTAGCCATTTCTTTACATGCGCCAAATGATGAATTACGTAACGAATTGGTACCTATTAATAAAAAATATCCATTGGCTCAGTTAATTGCAGCATGTCAGCGTTATATTGCCAAAGATGGTAATGAAAGTACGCGTAAACATGTGACGATTGAATATGTGATGTTAGAAGGCGTGAATGATCAGCCTGAACATGCACAGCAAATGATTAAATTATTAAAAAATTTACCAAGTAAAATTAACTTGATTCCGTTTAACCCGTTCCCGCATGCGCCATATGGTCGCTCAAGCCGAAATCGTATTATCTCGTTCCAAAAAACTTTGTCTGATGCGGGATTTGTGTGTACGATTCGTCAAACACGTGGTGATGATATTGACGCTGCATGTGGGCAGTTAGTAGGTCAAGTGGCTGACAGAACCCGCCGTGCTGAACAGTGGCAGAAAAAAGTCACACAGCGTCAAGAGATTTTGCGTACACAAGGATAAATTGAGGGCAGGCTTTGAGTATTCCAAAGTTAAAAACGGTCTTATGTATGGGGATTGCAGTTGCATTTCTGGTAAGTGGTTGCCAGACAACGCATACGCAAAAAAAAGACCCAGAGAAAGCGGTAAAGGTGCGTACACAACTTGCTGCTGAACATATCCGTTCGGGTGACTTGGACTCAGCAAAGCGAGCTCTTGATCAAGCTTTAAGTGTAGATAGCCGCGATGCTACTGCAAATATGATGATGGGTATTTTGCTACAGCAAGAAGGTAGCAAACCCAATTTAGAAAAAGCAGAACATTATTTTAAAAGAGCAATTTCATCTGAACCGGATAATGCTCAAGCACATAATAATTATGGTACTTATTTATATCAAATGGAGCGTTATAATGATGCGGTTGAGCAATTTCGTATTGCTGGCGCAACATTAGGTTATGACCAACGCTATCAGGCATTAGAAAATCTGGGGCGTATTTATTTAAAATTGGGTGATGTTGCGAATGCTGAAAAAACATTCAAACAAGCACTCCTTGCTAACCGCGACTCTTATATTTCAATGTTAGAGTTAGCGGAAATTTTTTATTTGCAGCAGCAGATTCCGGCTGCTACACAAATGTATGAGCAATATGTTCGTACAGTGGGGCAGAAAAATCAGGGTGCAAGAGCACTTTGGATTGGTGTAAGAGTGGCTCGAGCCAATGCGGATAAAATGGGAATGCAAGTGTTAGTAAACCAGTTACGTGCTTTGTTCCCGGAAAGTCCAGAATATCAACGTTATTTGCAATTACAGTATAGTACTGAGGCCGTATGGAAATAAATCCTAATTCACAGCAGCCAACTGGCTCAAGCTTACCGACTTCTGCTTTAGGAAATATTCAACGTCCTGGCGAGTATTTACGTCAAATTCGAGTTGCTCAGAATAAAGAGTTAGGGCAAGTTTCTTCAGATTTAAATATGCCGGTTAAGACCTTGACCGCTTTAGAGCAAGATGACTATAAATCATTGCCGGAAGCGACTTTCATTAAGGGTTATTACCGTTCATATGCAAAATATTTAAATACGGACGCGACGGCAATAATTCAGCGTTTCGATGAGATTTATGCAAATGATACTGGGCTGTTACCAAATCATGCCTTAAATAATTCGCCAATTAAAATCATGGGTAAACTCCCGGGTTCTAATAGTGATCGTAATAAGAAATGGTTAAAACGCATATTTCTTGCTGTTGTAATTCTTGCTGTTGTGTCATTGCTTGTTATGGGTGTCCAAAAATGGACTTCAAAGAAAGAAGATGCTGATTTACCTAAAGTAAATCAATCGAATGTTGAAGTTTTACCTATGCAAGGGGCTACCACCTCAACAGTGGGTGACCAATTGGTGTTAAACTTTAACCGACCAACTTCTGTTCATATTGTTGATGCAACAGGTAAAGTTTTGGCGACAGGTCGTCAGTCATCAACTTTAAACTTAAATGGTGAGTCTCCATTCCAGATTCGTCTTGATGATGCAACCGCTGTGTCATTAAGTCTAAACCAAGAACAGATTTCATTGTCTCCATATACGGTAAACGGTAAAGCAGAATTCCGTTTATCCCGCTAATACCATGAGTTGAGCGATACAATGATAGAGAACCCAATTAAACGTCGACCAACACGTAAAATCCGTGTTGGTTCGGTGTATGTCGGTGGCGATGCACCTATTAGTGTGCAAAGTATGACAAATACCGAAACTTGCGATGTCGATGCAACCGTTGCTCAAATCGAGCGTTGCGTTGATGCAGGTGCTGATATTATGCGTGTTTCGGTCCCATCTATGGAAGCTGCTGAGGCATTTGGTGCGATCCGTAAACGTGTTTCAGTTCCATTGGTGGCTGATATTCACTTTGACCATAGAATTGCTCTGGCAGTTGCAGACTATGGTGCAGACTGTTTACGTATTAACCCAGGCAATATTGGCTCAGACCAGAAAGTGCGTGAAGTCGTTGCTGCGGCGCGTCATCATGGCATTTCTATGCGTATTGGCGTCAATGCGGGTTCTTTAGAAAAAGATTTACAAAAGAAATATGGCGAACCTACAGGTGAGGCGCTGCTTGAATCAGCACTACGTCATATTGATATTTTAGATCGTCTCAACTTCCATGAATTTAAAGTCAGCGTAAAAGCATCAAATGTGTTTTTAACCATGGATGCTTATCGTTTACTTTCAAAGCAAATTGATAACCCATTACATCTAGGTGTGACTGAAGCTGGTATTTATCGTACAGGTACTGTGAAGTCGGCGATTGCCCTTGGCGGATTGTTGATGGAAGGTATTGGCGATACGATGCGTATTTCGCTTGCCGCCGAACCGGAAGATGAAATCAAGATTGGTTTTGATATCTTAAAATCACTAGGACTTCGTTCTAACGGTATTAACTTTATTGCTTGCCCAAGTTGCTCTCGCCAAGAATTTAATGTTATTCAGGTAATGCAAGCATTGGAAGAGCGTTTAGAAGATATTCGTACTCCAATGGATGTGTCGGTAATTGGCTGTAAAGTAAACGGCCCAGGTGAAGCAAAAGAAGCCGATATCGGGGTCGTTGGGGCTGCGCCTCGCTCATTGGTTTATCGTAATGGTGAAAAAAGCCATTTAATCGATACCGATCAATTGGTTGATGAAATCGAAACTATGGTTCGTCAACGTGTCCAAGAGCTTGAAGAAGCTAAATCTAAAGAAATTATTCGTAGTTCATCATGAGTTCAATCGTCGCAATCAAAGGTTTTAATGACATCTTGCCAACGCAAACAGTAGCGTGGAGACGTCTCGAGCAACATTTAGCATCTTTAATGGATGCTTATGGATATCAACAAATTCGTTTGCCGATCGTTGAACAAACGGGCTTGTTTAAACGTGCTATTGGTGATGCTACCGATATTGTTGAAAAAGAAATGTATACCTTTTTTGACAAAGGTAATCCACCAGAGTCATTAACCTTACGTCCAGAGGGTACTGCAGGTTGTGTTCGTGCTTTGGTTGAACATAATTTGTTGCGCGGTGCTACGCCACGCGTGTGGTATATGGGACCTATGTTCCGTTATGAAAAACCACAAAAAGGACGTTACCGTCAGTTCCACCAATTTGGTGTGGAAACTTTCGGTGTTGCGACTCCTGATATTGAAGCTGAAGTTATCTTGATGACAGCTCGATTATGGAAACGTATGGGCGTTGATCACATGGTTCAACTTGAGTTGAATACTTTGGGTGAAAAAGATGAGCGTACAGAGTATCGTAATGCTTTGGTTGCGTTTTTAAATGAGCATAAAGATGCGTTGGATGAAGATTCACAGCGCCGTTTAACAACGAATCCACTACGTATTTTGGATTCTAAAATTGAATCGACTCAGAAAATTCTGGAAAATGCGCCGAAATTATATGACTTTTTGAAAGAAGATAGTTTAAGTCACTTCCAACAATTACAAGACTATTTGACTGCTGCGGGTGTTAAATTTGTCATTAATCAAAAATTGGTGCGTGGTCTGGATTACTACAATAAAACCGTTTTTGAATGGACAACAACTGCACTTGGTTCGCAAGGTACGGTGTGTGGCGGTGGTCGTTATGATGGTCTTGTTGGTCAGCTAAAAGGTAAGCCAGATCAATCTGTACCTGCTGTTGGCTTTGGTATGGGGATGGAGCGTTTATTGCTTCTGGTTGAGCAAGTTGAACAGGCTCAAGTTATTCGTGATTGTGAAGTCTTCTTGGTTGCAGAACCTGCTTATCAAACTAAGGCTTTGATTTTAGCGGAACAATTACGTGACCAGTTAGAAGCTGAAAATAGCAGTATTCGAATCAAAACAGGTTCACAAGGCAGTATGAAGAGTCAGATGAAAAAAGCTGATCAGGCTGGGGCTGTTTACGCCATGATTTTAGGTGAGCGTGAATGGGAAGCACAGCAACTTGCTATCAAAGAGTTAGCAACAGCTGAGCAGTCTCAAGTTGCGCTGGCTGAGCTTGTACCATTCTTAATCGAAAAATTTACAAAATAAACTGAAACATCTGGAAAAGGACAATCACATGAGTGTAAGTGATGAAGAACAATTCGACAGCTTAAAGTCGTTCGCCAAAAAATATGGTTCTGCCATGATTAGCGGGATTCTCATTGCATTGATTGCCTTTTTTGGGTGGGAATATTGGCAAAAAAGAAATCTTGCGAGCAGCCAGACAGAAACTGCAAAAGTACAGCAGTTAATGGATGAGGCAAATGCAAGTGCTGATAATCCTAATGCTTTAACTTCGGTCACTGCATCGGCAGATAAAATCGTAAAAGATGATATCAATTCTGTTCAGGCGATACAGACTCAGTTTGTATTAGCAAAATTAGCCTATGAAAAACAGGATTATGCTGCTGCTGAAAAAGCATTGAAGAAAGTTGAAAATTCAAAAGTAAAAGATGAAGGTTTGATTCAGGTTGTAAAATTGCGTTTAGCAGATGCACAATTGGCGCAAAACAAATATGATGAAGCACTAAAAACCTTGTCTGGTAACGTCGATCCTGCATTTAAAGCAACAGTAGAAGAGTTACGTGGTGATATCTTTGTTGCTAAGAAAGATGTTGATTCTGCTAAAAAAGCGTATCAGGCAGCATGGGATTCGTTACTGGAACGTAAACAAGAACGACAAATTTTACAAATTAAACTCGAAAGTGTTGGCGTTTTAGTTGAAGATCCACAGATTGAGCGCCCAATTTTGGAAACACAGGTGGAAGAGTCTTAATGAATCAGAAATTCAAACTGCCTTTGGCAATTGCAATCGCATCAGCTGTACTGGTGGGATGTTCTAGCAACAAAGTAAAAGAAGCAAAACCAAATCCACTACCGAAATTGACTGAGTCGAAAAAGACTCTAGTACCCGTGTTTTCGCGCAGTGTTTCTTCTACTGATAAGGCAGATCCATTACGTTTGCAGCTTGACGCAAGTGAGGGCGTGGTCTTTACGCTTGACCCAAAAGGTGAGGTCGCTGCATATCGTGGCAAGGAACGCATTTGGGAGAAAAAAGTCAGCAAATTAGGCTTGAGCTCTGGTGTTGAAGCTGCTGAAGGAATTGTTGTTGTTGGTAATAGTAAAGGTCAACTTTTTGCTTTAGATCAGGCAACAGGTGAACAAAAGTGGACTGCACAGTTATCTGGTGCACTATTAAGTCCTTCTTTAGTTCAGTCTGGACGCGTTATTACCATTGCTAATGATGGTACTGTATTTGCGCATGATGCTGGTTCAGGCCAACAAGTTTGGGCTTATAAATTACCAAATGTCCAATTTAGTTTACGTGGTCAGGCCTCACCGGTGAGTCTTGACCCGCGTACCGTATTAATCGCATCTGCGAATGCGTATGTTTATGCAATTGATACGATTAGTGGTATTCCACGTTTCCAACGCCGTGTTGCAGTAAGTGAAGGCCGTTCTGATATTCAACGTTTGATTGATATCGATGGTGATCCTGCAGTTGCTGGACAGTTTATGGTAACGACTAGTTTCCAAGGACAAGTGACCGTAACTGATCTAGCTTCTCAACGTGTAGTTTGGAGTGAAGACTCAAGTAGCACGAAGCGTCCAGAAGTTTATGACAATAAAGTATTTGTTTCATCAACTGATGGTAAGTTAACTGCTTATGATTTAACGACAGGCGAACAAGTTTGGCAAAATGATAGTTTATTAAACCGTCATTTAAGTAACCCTGTTGTGTTGGGATCGGATCTTATTGTTGGTGATTTAGATGGCGTATTACATCTTGTTGATCCTGCAACAGGTAAGTTGATTGGTCGTTCAAAAACAAGTGGTGAGGTCAATACATTACGTGTTATTGAGAACCAACTTTACGTTTCGACCAGAAAAGGCGATTTAAGTATTTGGCAGAATCGTTAATTTCGTTTGCTTGTGCTAAAATAGCCGCTTAACAAATTACGCTGTTAAAAAAATATCGGGGTGTTTGAATTAAATCAGTTCAAAGCCCCGTCTTTTATTATGGTCATATCTGACCTTAAAATATATCTCCTGTATTGTTTCTAATGCTCATGCCATGAGATATGGCTGGTCTTGAATTAAGGTTATTGTATGAAACCCGTTATTGCGCTCATTGGTCGTCCGAATGTCGGAAAATCAACGTTATTTAACCAGATTACCAAGAGTCGTGATGCACTTGTAGCCGACTTCGCGGGTCTGACTCGTGACCGTAAATATGGTGATGCGACTTATCAAAATAAGTCTTTCATTGTTGTTGATACTGGTGGTATCGGTGAGAGCGAAGGCGGTATCGATAACTACATGGCCGAGCAGTCAAAAACAGCAATCAATGAAGCAGATATTATTATTTTTGTGGTTGATGCTCGTGCCGGATTATTAGCTTCTGATGAGCAAATTGCTCGTGAACTACGTACTTTAGGCAAGAAAATTTATCTTGTTGCGAACAAGGTAGATGGTGTTCATGCTGAAGCAGCTTTAGTTGAGTTCTATAAACTTGGTATGGGTGAACCATTACAAGTTGCCGCTAGCCATGGTCGTGGCGTACAGCAAATGCTGGAAGATGTACTTGCAGAAGTTCCAGAAGATGAAAACCCTGAAGAACATGACAAAGATACTGGCTTACGTTTAGCAATTATTGGTCGTCCTAACGTTGGTAAGTCAACACTGGTCAACCGTCTGCTTGGTGAAGACCGTGTGGTGGCATTTGACCAACCAGGTACAACTCGTGACTCTATTTACATTCCTTTTGAGCGTGAAGGCCGTAAATACACCTTAATTGATACAGCAGGTGTGCGTCGTAAAGGTAAGGTTGATGAAATGATTGAGAAGTTCTCAATTGTTAAAACTTTGCAAGCCATGAAAGATGCACATGTTGTCGTAGTTGTAGTCGATGCGCGTGAAGGTATTGTTGAGCAAGACTTGCATTTAATTGGCTATGCGCTTGAAGCTGGTCGTGCCATGGTTATTGCCATCAACAAATGGGATAACATGTCTGAATATGACCGCAAGCAATGTAAGCTTGATGTTGAGCGTCGTTTTGACTTTATTCCATGGGCAAAAATCCATTTAATTTCTGCTTTACATGGAACTGGGGTAGGTGATTTATATCCTTCTATCCACCGTGCTTATGAGTCTGCGAACTTAAAAGTATCACCAGCTAAATTGACTCAAATTTTGAGTGATGCGACAGAAGCCCATCAACCACCAATGATTAGCGGTCGTCGTATTAAAATGCGTTATGCACATATGGGTGGTCAGAATCCACCGACTATTGTGATTCATGGTAATAAGGTTGATAAGACACCTGCCGATTATCGCCGTTATTTAGAAAACGTGTTCCGTAAAGTGTATAAACTCGAAGGTACACCAGTTCGTATTGACTTTAAAACTTCTGAAAACCCGTTTGAAGGTCGTAAGAGTCAGGTTGATGAACGTACTGCTGCACGTCGCCGTCGTTATATTCAGAAATTTAAGAAAGCAGAGAAAAAATTTAACCGTTAAGTTTTTTATTGTTCAAAAACCCAAAGTTTTCTTTGGGTTTTTTATTACATGGTTTAATAAGTTATTGGTATTTTTTATATTAGCTTTAGTCCCTCATGGGATGGATTTAGAAAGATGAATGATAGGAAAATTGAAGTTTATATAGGAAAGCTCAATGAGTTTTTAAAACAAGAACAACAAAACTTTCCAGACTTCCGTTCATTTAATCATTATAAAAAACAACAAATACAGAGTGTCAGAAATCGACTGATTGCAGAGAAACTCCAACTCACGTCAATGGAATTGGAGTTTGCCAAGCATGAACATGGTAAACCTTATTTATTGAATCACACTTTGCATTTTAATCACTCACATAGCCAACAATACTACGCTTTAGCCATGAGCGAACAAGTTAAAGATATTGGGGTAGATGCTGAGGAACTGGATCGAAATGTACGCTTAGATGCTTTAGCAAAACATGCCTTTCATCCCGATGAATATGAAACATGGCTAAGCTTAGAACAAGATAGAGAATATTGGTTCAAAGTCTGGACCACAAAAGAAGCCGTTTTAAAAGCTTCAGGATTAGGTATACGTTTAGATTTAAATACGTTAAATACTCAGGCACATTCTACCGATCATGGTGGAGTCTGTTCTCACCCACTTAATGGGACATTTGCTTATCAGAATTTTATTGTTGGCAATATGATATTAACCGTGGCATGGCGTTCAGAGTTATCTTGCCGTGGTTTTCAGTTTCCATCTATTCAGCTTCACTCACTTGATCTTTAATAATTTTAATAGCACACATAAAAAAACCGCGTATTACGCGGTTTTTTTATTAAAGGGGAAAGCTAAAATATTAAGCTTGACCTTCAACAGCAGCAGCTTGAGCACGTTGCATATTCGCTTCGAACTCTGCATCAAAGTTGATTGGAGTAAGAAGTAACTGTGGGAAGCTACCTTTAGTTACTAAATCATTTACAGCTTCACGTAAGAACGGGAACAAAATATTTGGGCAGTATGCGCCTAAAATATAAGGTAAACGCTCTTCTTCAATGTTGTCGATCAAGAAAATACCTGATTGAGTTACATCTACAATGAACGCTGTTTCGTTGTCGTTATCGGCTTGTACCACAACTTTTAAAGAAACTTCAAAGTGAGTCGGGTCAATCTTTTCTGCAGCAGAAGAAAGATTGATATTAAGTTCAGGTTGCCATTGTTTAGTAAAAACCTGCGCCCCTGGAACCTCAAAAGAAATATCTTTTGTATAAATACGCTCTAAAGCTAATTGTGGTTGAACTTGTTGTTCTTCGCTCATTGTTTTTTCCTTAATATGGATGCGATGTTAAGCCAATAATTCGTCGAGTTTACCTTCACGCTCTAAAGCATAAAGTTGGTCAAAACCACCGATAAACTGATCGTTAATGAAAATTTGTGGGACAGTACGATGATTTGTGCGTTGCATTAATTCAACACGTACTTCTGGTGCTTCAACAGAAAGATTTACTTCTTTATAAGCAACACCTTTACGCTCAAGTAACTGTTTAGCACGAACACAATACGGGCATACAGAAGTTGAGTAAACAATGACATTTGCAGCCATGATAATTCTCCTTAAGCTTTTGGTTTGCTTTTAACAAGAGGTAAGCCTTGTGCTTTCCAGTTACTAATACCACCATCAAGACGATAGCTATCGTGGTGAGCAACTTTTTGCAAAGCACTTCCAGCAACTTGCCCCAAGTTGCAAATAAATACCAGTGGACGGTCACTTGCTTTTAATTCGTCAGCATGACTTGCGATTTGGCTATACGGAATATTGCGACTGCCACTAATGTGACCTTCGCGGAAATCTTTGCTATCGCGTAAGTCAATCAAAAGAGCATTTTTCGCTTTCACTAAAATACCAAGCGACTGTGGAGAAATTTTACGACCATTACGTTGACCTTCAAAAATGAAGAACAACACGATCAAGACTCCGAGCGTACCAAACAAAATGGGGTGATTCCCCATAAACTCTAACCAGCGTTCCACAAGTCACCTAAAAAATTAAAAAACAAAATTGACCTAGAGTATAGCGTATATAGATGGTGATCAAAATCACCACTTCAAGGGCAAATAGGGCAGAAAATCAGTTTTTTTGCTGCGCTTCTTGAATCTCATCGATTAAACGCAAAAAGCTATCTAAACGTCGTGGCAAAATTTCACCCGCTTCAACGGCCTGTTTTAGCCCACAATTCTTTTCATGCGTATGTGTACAATTACGGAATTGGCAAGATCCTAGATGTGCGGCAATGTCAGGAAAGCCCATACGAATTTTTTCTAAATCGAGATGCCAAAGCCCAAACTCACGAATTCCCGGAGAATCAATTAAGGCACCATTTTTACCGAAGTTGATTAAGCGCGTAGAGGTTGTCGTGTGTTGTCCAAGTGCAGAGTTTTCAGAAATAACATTGGTTTTTTGCTCTGCATCTGGAATGAGCACATTAATTAAAGAGCTTTTTCCTACGCCTGATTGCCCTACAAATGCTACGGTTTCACCATCTAAACGCTCAGATAAAGCCGAGATATCTCCCTTCTTTGACTGACAAATCATCACCTCATAACCCAAGGTTTTATATTCTTCTAATAGGGTAAGAATTGGGTCATTTTCAGTGAGTAAATCAGACTTATTGAGGACCAAAAGAGCAGGAATATTTGCATCTGCACAAGCAACTAAATACCGATCGATTAGCGTTGGAGCTGGTTCAGGAAGCGGTGAAAATACAATCACAATCAAACTGATATTGGCGGCTACTGGTTTAACTTTGTGATAGCGGTCAGGGCGGGTAAGTAAAGATGTACGTGGGTGAATGGCTGTAATAATGCCTAAACCCGTATTTGGGTCAGCCTGCCATTTAACACGATCACCAGTTACAAGTAACTCAAGATTAGTTCGAGTATGGCAACGCCAAACACTATTGAGCTCGATCGGCTTCCAGAATGGTTCTGGTTCTCCTTCGGCAACTTGTGGTTTTTCTGGGTGATGCTCAGGTACAGAGAGGGCTTGTACTTCAAGTTGACGGCCATAATGTTGTACAACGAGTCCGTCTAGATCCTGTGAAGTATCGATCTCTTCTTGGCGAGTTTTATGCTGTTTTTCAATACGACGTTGCTGTTGTTCAGTTAAACGACGCTTACGAATTAAAGCCATTCATATCCCAAAAAAAACCATTGTTTGAAGACCGCAAAAATAGCATGAAGCAGCTATAGAATTACAGCGCGGAAGCAAGAAATTTGCTACTATTGATGTTTTTACGGCATTTTAGAACGTACATTCATGAGCAGTACTTTAAATACACGATTAATTTGGATTGATCTGGAAATGACCGGATTAGATACCGATAATGACCAAATTATTGAAATCGCAACAATTATTACAGATGATCATTTAAATGTACTTGCCGAAGGTCCAGTTTTGGCTATTCATCAACCTGATCGTATTTTAAATGCAATGGATGAATGGAACACTCGTCAACATGGGCAATCTGGTCTGATTGAACGAGTTCGTCGCAGTAAGTTAACAGCCCGTGATGCTGAGTTACAAACTTTAGAATTCCTAAAAAAATGGGTGAATCCAAAAGTTTCACCAATGTGCGGCAATTCAATCTGTCAGGATCGCCGTTTCTTACACCGTCTTATGCCTGAACTTGAGCAGTATTTCCATTATCGTAATCTTGATGTATCTACGGTAAAAGAACTTTCAAAGCGCTGGCGCCCTGAAATTATGAGTGGCCTGAAAAAGAATGCATCACATTTGGCAATGGATGATATTCGTGACTCAATTTCAGAGTTGAAATATTACCGTGAATATTTCTTTATTATGAATACTGATGGTAAAGATTGATTACGTTGTAGACGTGATATAAAAGGGAGGCTCATGCCTCCTTTTTTATTGCATAAAGGACATTGTTACAATAATGCCGATCGCCTGATTTGGCTTTCATATTCATTTTGCTTAAAATGATGTTTTAAATTTTTATTATAAAAAGAGAGCATTTATGCAAAGTAATAACCCGATACTGACGCGTGTTGAAACGGTCAGTGACTATAGTCAACCGATGACTGTGCAAGGTGCGATTCAAAAATCTGTTATGTTGACTGTCATTGCAGCTGCGGTGGGTGTCGCTTTATTTTTCTATGCAGCCTTTACTGCAAATGTTGGTATTGCTTACGCGGCTTCAATTGTAGGTGCAATTGGTGGTTTGGTTTTAGCTTTAGTTACAACCTTTAAACCAACGACTGCGCCAACCTTGGCAATCCCGTATGCCTTATTTGAAGGGGCTTTTTTAGGTGGTATTTCGTTTACTTTCCAGTTGAAATACCCAGGTGTTCCACTTCAGGCTTTATTAGCAACTTTCGTTACGACTTTGGTGATGTTTGGTTTATATAAATTCCAAATTATCCGCGCAACTGAAAAGTTTAAGTCAGTTGTAATCTCTGCATCTTTAGCGATCTTTATTGTATTTATTGTGCAGATGGTCATGCGTTTAGCATTTGGTTCAAGTGTTCCTTATATTTTTGAAAGTAACTGGTTAGGCATTGGTTTTGCTGCATTCGTCGCAGTCATTGCTTCGCTTAATCTGATTTTAGATTTTGATTTAATCGAAACTAATGCAGCATATCGTGCACCAAAATTCATGGAATGGTTGTGTGGTATCGCATTACTTGCAACTTTAGTGTGGATGTATATTTCTTTCTTACGCTTACTGGGCTTATTGTCTGACGACTAAGATTGAATTCATCTAGAAGTCGCTCCTCATCAGGAGCGATTTTTTTTCGTGCGATTTTTGAAAAAAGATGCATTATGCAATTTCGAAAACCGCCGAATATTGGCATTATGCTTGAAATTGTTTTGAGTGAGATCGGCATGACACAAGGACTTTTAGCAGGTAAGCGCTTTTTGATTGCAGGCGTTGCTAGTAAATTATCAATTGCTTTTGGTATTGCCCAAGCATTACACCGTGAAGGTGCAGAGCTTGCATTTACTTATCCAAACGAAAAATTAAAAAAACGTGTGGATGAATTTGCTGAGCAATTCGGTTCTAAGCTTGTGTTTCCATGTGATGTTGCTGTTGATGCTGAAATTGATAATGCATTTGCAGAACTTGCAAAACATTGGGACGGCGTAGACGGTGTTGTGCACTCAATTGGCTTTGCACCTGCACACACGCTTGATGGTGACTTCACTGACGTGACTGACCGTGACGGTTTTAAAGTTGCTCATGACATCAGTGCATACAGCTTTATTGCAATGGCTCGTGCTGCAAAACCTTTATTACAAGCTCGCCAAGGTTGTTTATTGACTTTGACTTACCAAGGTTCTGAGCGCGTTATGCCTAACTATAACGTTATGGGTATGGCAAAAGCTTCTTTAGAAGCTGGTGTTCGCTATTTAGCATCAAGCCTTGGTGTTGATGGTATCCGTGTAAACGCGATTTCTGCGGGCCCAATCCGTACTTTAGCTGCTTCTGGTATTAAATCTTTCCGTAAAATGTTAGATGCCAATGAAAAAGTTGCGCCATTAAAACGTAACGTAACGATTGAAGAAGTTGGTAACGCCGCATTATTCCTATGCTCACCTTGGGCTTCAGGTATTACTGGTGAAATTCTATATGTAGATGCTGGTTTCAATACTGTAGGTATGAGCCAATCTATGATGGATGATGAATAAGTTTTAAAATTTATTCAGCCATAAAAAAGCCGTAGTTGAAGGACTACGGCTTTTTTAATTGGTACAAGTTATTGCTGCAGTTCTTTTACAGGGGAACCACCTAAAGCTTGCATGAGGGTGACATACGCGTTGTATTGGCTTTGCTTGGTTTCAACGAGGCTTAAGCGAGCAGTACGTGTGGTTTGCTGTGCATCGAGAAGAGCCTTTAATGCAACAGCACCATAGCGATAACGGACTTCGGTTAAACGTTCAGTTTTTTCTGCAAGTTCAACATTACGTTCTTGTAACGCTACTTGTTTGTCGAGTTCGGTACGACTCGATAAAGCATTTTCGACATCAGCAAAAGCCTGATAAAGCGTTTGACGATATTGAATAATCGCTTTTTCATAATCCAGATTACTAATCGCGATATCTTTCTTCATATCGTTATATTGCAAAAATGGTAAGCTTAAACTTGCACCAAGCGTGAGAGCAGGGTTACGTAATAACTCCGTTAACGATGTGCTGCTTGAGCCTAGACTGCTGGTTAAGCTAATCGAAGGGTAGTAGCTCGCCTTAGTAGCATCTTTAGTTGCTAATGCTTTTCTTAAGCGGAGCTCACTTGCTTGCAAATCAGGTCGGCGCGATAAAATGTCGGCAGGTAAGCCAGCACCAATTGCAGGTAGAGCAGTGCGTGGTAAACGCTTTGGCTCTTGAATGTTTAATTGCTGCAATGGTTCATGCAATAGCACTGCAATAGCCGTACGTGTTTCAACCAGTTGTTGTTCAATCTGGCTTAAACTCGCTTTCTGGCTTTGTACTGATTGTTCTGCTTGAGTCAGATCTACACCTGAAACGGCACCAGCTTTATATTGAATCTGTACTAAGTCATAAAGCTTTTGAGAGGTTGCTAGACTTTGCTGGGCAGTTGTGTAGCGCTCATTTAAATAACCGAGTTGCCAATAGAGTTTGGCAGTGGTTGCAATTAAACTTTGCCCCGTGGCTTGTAAGTCTTGTTCTGTCGCTAAAGCTTCCCATTTACTTGCTTCGGTTTGGCGGGCAAGCTTGCCAAACAAATCAAGCTCATAGCTTACCCCAGCACTCATGGAAAGACCTTTAGCACTGTCATCTCCCGAATTTAAATCGAAAGAATGTCCTGTAGAAACACTAGAGCTCGTTCGCAAGCCTTGTTTGTTAGCGGTTAAGTCAGCTTGTAGACGGGCTTGCTTTAAGGTAATACCAGCAACAGCCAAATCGCTATTACGTTCTAATACGTTGTTTACGAGTTGGTTGAGCTGTGCGTCGTTAAAAAGCGTCCACCAACGATCAGAGTATTGATCGGCAGACATGGTTTTTGTTTTTGTTGTGTCATACTGAAAACTACCCGGAACTTGTACCGCAGGCGTTTCATAAGGTGTTTTTACTACAGCTGCACATCCTACAAGAGAACCTGTGAGAAGAAGTGCTGTGCTGAGTTTAGTCATAGAGAAAGACATGCAATTTTCCTTATTCTCGAGATAGTGCGGCAACAGGGTCAAGCTTCGCGGCATTCTTGGCTGGTAAGAAACCAAAAACGACCCCAATCAGTGTTGAACAGACAAAGGCTGCAATAATTGAGGTGCTTGAATAAGCCACACTAAAGTTACCACCAGCAAATTTATTAATAAGTTGCCCAAGGCCAAGCGATAGTAAGACGCCAAGCACACCACCAATTAAACACACCAAAATTGCTTCAATCAGGAATTGCTGCAAAATATCACTTTGACGCGCACCTACGGCCATACGTACACCAATTTCTTGAGTACGTTCAGTCACCGAAACCAACATAATATTCATTACCCCGATACCACCAACGACCAATGAAATTACGGCAATTGCTGAAACCAGAAGGGTCATTGTGCTAGTTGTTTTCTCAATGGTTTGACGGATACTGTCACTGTTCATAGTGAAAATATCTTGTGCACCATGGCGCTGTGTTAATAAATTTACAATCGCATTTTCTGCGGCAGCAGTTGAATATTTGTCATTAATACGAACCACGATATTACGGACATGGGTTTGCCCCAGCATACGGCTCATCACGGTTGTATAAGGCATATAGACATTTAAAGTGTCATCTGAGCCCATGCCACTCGTTTGCGGTTCTACAATGCCAATAATACGAGCTGGTACACTACCGAGTAACACTACTTGACCGATAGGGTTGGTACCGTCACTAAAGAACTGTTTTTGAGTATTGGTATCAATGACTACATCCTGTGAGCGATCACGAACACTACGTTGATCAAAAGTTTGTCCATCTTTAAAGACCAAACCTTTCACATCGAAATAATCGTTACTCACACCATTAATGGTCGCGTTAGCTTCATTTTGTTGATAACGCATGGTTTTGGATGTGCTGACGATTGGGCTTACTGCACTGACATACGGTTGAGTCATTAACGCATCGGCATCGGCAGGGACCAAGGTTTTAAAACTTGCAGTTTTAGAGTTGTCACCAAAACCACGGCCCTGAAACACGGTAATTGTATTTGTTCCCAGACTGCTAATATTGCTTAAAATTTGCTGTTGAGAGCCTTTACCTAGCGCGACAACCGTAACAACCGATGCAATACCAATAATGATCCCAAGCATGGTTAAAAAAGTACGCATGCGGTGGGCATTCATAGACAGTAAAGCCATTTGAAAGGCTTCAGATAAACGGTCTAAAGTAGAACGCCATGCAGAAATACTTTTGCCTTTCTTCTGTTTACCTTGCAAAGCAGGCGCCGCATCAGGATCAGTCTTGATTGGTTCGGCTGCTTGATCTGGGACATTAGGACGGTCACTAATAATTTCTCCATCACTAATCTCGATAATACGAGTCGCATTTTTTGCAACTTGCATATCATGGGTGACTAAAATAATAGTGTGACCTGCAGCATTGAGTTCACGCAAGATACGCATCACCTCAACACCACTATGAGAGTCGAGTGCCCCCGTCGGTTCATCTGCCAGAATAACGTCACCGCCATTCATCAGCGCACGGGCAATAGAAACACGTTGCTGCTGACCACCAGAGAGCTGGCTTGGTCTATTAAGTGTTTTAGTGCCTAACCCTAATTCGGTCAGTAAAGCCGTTGCACGTTGTTTACGCTCAGAAGGCGTAACACCTGCATAAACAGCTGGAACTTCAACGTTACCCTCAGCAGATAAATCACCCAGTAAATGGTAGCGCTGGAAAATAAAACCAAAATATTCACGACGTAGTCGAGCGAGTTGATCTGGCTCAAGTTTACCTGTTTCTTGTCCATTGACTTTGTAACTACCACTCGTAGGTCGGTCCAAACAACCCAGAATATTCATGAGGGTCGATTTACCAGAACCCGACTGGCCGACAATGGCAACCAGTTCACCTTCATAAATGGTCAGATCAATGCCTTTTAAAATTTGTATCGTGCTTTCGCCAGCAGGGAATTCCCGGACTAGATTGCTGACTTCAAGCAAAGCTTGTTTTGTCATGCTTACATTCCCATTGGGCCACTACGGCGACGGTTATTACTACTATTTGCTGATGCAGCAGAAGTATCGGCACTATCGGCAATGACAACTTGATCACCTTGTTTTAAGCCCGCAAGAACTTGCGCATTTACACGGTTGTTAATGCCAACCAAAATTTGAGTTGGTTTAGTTGTGCCATCAGCTTGTAATACGCGTACAACACTTAACGTCAATTTACCTTGTTCAACCAGTTGTTTTTGTTCAGCAGTCAAGTTTAGGCGTTGTAGACGAGCTCCGTTTCCTTGAGATTTTTTAGCTGCTTCAGGTGAAGAACTTGATTTATCAGAGGATTGGCCTGATTTTCTTTGACCTGAAAATTGTTTAGAACTCAGTGCTGATGATGGAACGAGTAGAGCATTTTTAGCTGAATTTAATACGATATAAACTTGTGCAGTCATATCAATACGCAATTTACCATCGGTATTTGGCACATCGAATAAGGCATTGTAGTAAACAGCCGAACTGGTTGTTGAGCTTGTTGTACTTGTTGATTCGCTAGAAATTGAGTCAGGAGCAGGCTCAATTTGACGTAAAGTTGCGTAGCGTTTAGTTTCATCACCTAAGGTTGTAAAGTAAACTTGTTGTCCTTTTTCAACTTTCATAATGTCAGCTTCACTGACTTGTGCCTTAATCGTCATGTTTTGTAATTTTGCAATTTTGACGATTGTTGGTGCGCTTTGGTTTGCGTTTACGGTTTGGCCTTCTTCAGTCACAATCGCGACAACCGTTCCATCAGTTGGAGCAACAATACGTGTGTAACCAATGTTGGTTTGTGCCGTAGATTTTGTCACTTTTGCAGATTCAATCTGTGCATCTAATGCTTTAATTTGCGCCTGAGCTGTTTTATAGCTTGCCTCAGCCGATTCTAAATCTGCACGAGGCGTTGCATCTTGCGCATACATTTGTTGCTGACGGAGGTATTCAAGTTGTTTTTCGTTTAAAGAAGCAACTTGTTGAAGGCGCTGCGCTTCTAAATTTTTAATATTCGCATCAGAAGTTTTTAAACTATTTTCTTGGGTGGTTGAGTCAATTTGTGCGATAAGTTGACCTTGTTTCACTTGATCGCCCAACTGTACATACATCTTTTTGACCTGACCAGATACCTGTGCACCCACACTAATCAGTTTGGTTGCATCAAGTGTACCTGTTGCAAGGACATTATTTTCAATATCTCCGCGTGTTACCTCAGCTGTAATATATTGAGGCTGCTGCTCTTTAGGCTTTAAAAATTTCCAAGCTAATACAGCAATAACTGCTATACAGAGGATAATAATAACAAGTTTGATTGGCTTTATTTTTGGCATGGTGAGAGGTCGAAAAGTTTAAAATTTAATTTAGTATAAAAGCGAAATGAGGATAAAACGTGAATTTTTATTATATTTCAAGAATGAAGAAAAATGATTCCGCCGAATTATTGTATAAATAGCGTTTTACCACATAATTCAGCAATGGCCTGCTGCATCAAATGTTGGGCATTTTCATTCGACATTCCTTTAATTGCCGCATCAACTTGCAATAGAAGGGTAGACCAGCCTAAAAACTGTTGAGGATTTAATCTTCTTAAAGCTTGTTGATATAAACCAACCTTTGTTTTCCAGATACCAAGTTGTAATGCATTATGAGGCTGCTCAAATAATTGCATCAATAAACGCATTTCTTTACTTAAAGTCCATAAAATTAGACTTTCTGGTTCGCCAGCAGCAATTAAATATTGAAAAATTTTAATGGATTGAGCGAGATTACCTTCTAATAGCGCGTCGCTTAAATCGTAAGTGGTATAACGAGATTGATCTTGTAGACAAGCATATAACTGTTCAATTTGAATCAGTTGTTGGTCTGGAAAAGTATCTCTTACACGCATCAAGCTATTCTTAGCTGCGAGCAAATTATGTTCATGATGCTGCATGAGCCATTGCCAGGCATCATTATCGAGTTGAATTTCAAGTTTCTCTGCTTCGGCAGATAAAATTCTTTGGCGGTCTTGCGGATAGTTTGCCGTTAGGGCAACAACAACACCATTTGCTTCCACAACTTGGAAAAAAGCAGACTTTAAGCTACTACTATCTTGCTTAGGTAAAACAATTAAAAGCAGGTTAGTTTCATTATGTTGAATATAGCTTTTAAGCTGTTTTAGTCCATTTGCGTCAGGCTTTATATTGCCATGCACTTCAATGGCAAGCTGCTGAGAAAATAAAGATAAGCTGTTAAGAGCGTTAAAAACATTCTTCCAGTCGCTCACGCTACTAATATCATAGCGCTGTCTTTCAACTTCTTGTTGTTGCCAACTTTTACGAAAAGCATCTAATAAATTTTGTTCCAGTAAAGGTTCTTGGCCATGTAAAATCCACGCACCCCGTGCTTCCGGAATGCGTTTTAAGGCTTGTAAATAGTCAATTTTCATTGCTGGTAAAAATAAAGATTAAGGCTGAGCTTTTGGTAAACGGTTTGCTGAAATCTGACGAGTAATTTGCTGTGCAATGTCATCGATCACAATACGTTGCAAATAAGATTCTTGCTGATTTTCGGTGTTAACCGTTGCAAGATCATATTGGTAACTACGAGATGCAGTTAATGAACGTGGTTCAGTAATTTTATTACCCTGACGGTCTTCAATCTGGAAGGTTACGGTTAAGCGTAATAATACTTCCGTTAGTTTTCCATTTAAAAGCTGACGACGTGGTGTGTACTCTAAAACACGGAGTACGTAGGCATCATTATCATTGCTGAATTGAACACCATTTGCAGCTAAATAAACTTTTAACTGGGTTTCTAAATCATCAGTTTTAGCTGGTAACTCAAGGCTTAATTTTTTATAAACAAGCGGAGTTGCAGTCGGGTTGGTTCCTTTTAAATGAAATCCACACCCGACTAAGCCTGCACTAAGGCCTAAGGTCAAAACAACAGCGGCTAAACGTTTGGCAAAGTGCATGCTTGATCCTCTCATTAATAACTTTAATTAAACCACGAGGTTAACTAATTTATTTGGAACCACAATTTCTTTCTTTGTTGGTCCTGTTAAGAATTGTTGAACTTCTGGAAGAGCTTTAGCTTGAGCTAATAGATCTTCTTTAGAAATATCAACCGAAACTTCAAGTTTACCGCGAAGTTTACCGTTAACCTGTACAACAATCGTTTGTGTATTACGAGTTAATGCAGAAGCATCGACTTCAGGGAATGTCGCTTCTGTTACATCTGTACCAAACTGAGCCAATAATGTTTGACTTAAATGTGGTGCAAATGGAGCAAGTAAAGTTAACAGTGTGGTGATCGCTTCACGTTCTACAGCAACGTCATTATCATCTTTTGCTTCAAACTTGTTGCTCGCATTTAACAATTCCATCAAAGCAGCAATCGCAGTATTGAATGCATGACGACGTTCGATATCATCACTTACTTTTTGAATAGTTTCGTGTGTTTTGCGACGTAAATCTTGAGCGTCTTTAGACAAGTTAGCTGCATCAATCGTAGAAGCTTGGTTGCCCTTTTCAAGGAAGCTCGCTACAAGGCGCCACACACGTTTTAAGAAACGGTTTGCACCTTCAACACCTGCATCAGACCATTCTAAAGATTGATCTGGTGGAGCAGCGAACATCATAAATACACGTGCTGTATCTGCGCCGTATTGATCAATAATCGCTTGTGGGTCGATACCGTTGTTTTTCGACTTAGACATTTTTTCTTGTCCGCCGATCACAACTTCTTGACCGTCACCTGAATATTTTGCAGAAAGAATACGACCTTTTTCATCGCGTTCTAATTCGATATCAGCAGGGTTAAACCAAGTCTTCTTACCATTTTCTGCTTCACGATAGAATGTATCCGCAAGCACCATGCCTTGAGTTAACAAGTTGGTAAATGGTTCATTACCTTGTACTACACCTTCATCACGCATTAATTTGTGGAAGAAACGTGCATAAAGTAAGTGAAGAATCGCGTGTTCAACACCACCAATATATTGGTTTACAGGAAGCCAGTTTTGAGCAGCTTCAGGTTTCACCATTCCGCCAGTGAAGTCTGGAGACGCATAGCGTGCGTAGTACCAAGATGACTCTACAAATGTATCCAATGTATCTGTTTCACGGCGTGCATCGCCACCACAACAAGGACATTTCGTTTCATAGAATTCAGGCATTTTATTAAGCGGGTTACCTGAACCATCTGGAACAACGTCAGTTGGTAATACAACTGGAAGCTGGTCTTCTGGAACTGTGACTTGACCACAAGTATCACAGTTAATCATTGGAATTGGACAACCCCAGTAACGTTGACGAGAAACACCCCAGTCACGTAAACGGAATTGAACTTTAGAATTTGCTAAACCTTGTGGTTCTAATTTTGCAAGGAATGCATCAAATGCAGCTTGGAATTCTAAACCATCAAACTCACCAGAGTTAACAAGTTTACCTTCTTTAGAACCGTACCATTCTTGCCACTCAATTGCAGAGTAGTCTGCATCGTCACCGCCTTTGGCATCAATTACTTGCTTAATAGGCAAGTTGAACTTGTTGGCAAATTCGAAGTCACGTTCGTCATGCGCTGGTACAGCCATCACTGCGCCAGAACCGTAAGACATTAATACGTAGTTTGCGATCCAGACAGGAAGCTCTTCACCAGTTACAGGATGCTTTACAAACAAACCTGTCGCCATGCCTTTTTTCTCGGCTGTTGCCAAGTCCGCTTCTGCAACTGAACCCATGCGGCACTCTTCAATGAATGCAGCCAATTCAGGGTTCTTTTCAGCCGCTTTAAGCGCAAGAGGGTGTTCTGCTGCAACGGCAACATATGTCACGCCCATAAGCGTGTCAGCACGTGTTGTATAAACAGTTAAGCCATCAGCATAAATTTCGGTATTGGCAGATGGGAAAGTAATTTCCATGCCTGTAGAGCGACCAATCCAGTTACGTTGCATGGTCAACACTTGTTGAGGCCAGCCGTCTTGTAGGGTGTCTAGGTCGTCTAATAATTCTTGTGCATAGTCAGTAATACGGAAGTAGTACATTGGAATATCGCGTTTTTCAACCAATGCACCAGAACGCCATCCGCGACCATTTTCAACTTGTTCGTTTGCTAAAACAGTTTGGTCAACTGGATCCCAGTTTACTGTTGAAAGTTTACGGTAGATCAGGCCTTTTTTATAAAGCTGAACAAATAACCATTGTTCCCAGTGATAATACTCTGGTGTACAAGTTGCAAATTCACGATCCCAATCTACAGATAGACCTAATTTTTTTAATTGGTCACGCATGTACGCAATGTTTTCAAATGTCCATTTTGCCGGAGCAACTTTATGGGCAATTGCTGCGTTTTCCGCAGGTAAACCGAATGCATCCCAACCCATAGGTTGTAATACAGTTTCACCTTTTAAACGGTAAAAACGGCTAATCACATCGCCAATTGTATAGTTACGCACATGCCCCATATGCAGCTTGCCGCTTGGGTAAGGAAACATCGACAGGATGTAACGATGTTTACCTTCGACAGTGTCGGCAACTTTAAAGACTTTACGATTTTCCCAATCTTGTTGAACTGATGGTTCAATCGTGTTTGCTTGATATTCGGGGTCAATGTGAGAAATAGTCATAGACGTAAGCTATACAACAAAAATTGATATTAAAGATTGTTGCACAGCATAGCGCAAAATCGACAAAAATGCAGTTTTGGGATGGATTTATTTTCCGTTAAAAATTAAACAAGAATAAACCTGAAAAAAGCGGGGTAGTCATAAAAAAAGAAAAGTGGAAAAATCAAATAAGATGAAAAAATAGTCAGTTAAAAAATAATCATAGAAAAGTGTTTCTTTAATCTTGACTTTAGTGAATTAAACAACAAAAATGCTTCCTTTAGTTTTATATGCGATTATTTGATCACCCTTCGAATAACCGTCATGTTTTGTAATAGACATTCTCTCTAGCCGAGAGATTGATTTTACTTAAAGTATGTATATCCAGACATGCTTTATTAATGTTAAAAAAGCTTATACGGCTGAAAAACAGAAATTTTTCTATTGCAACGAAAACTAGACAATATGTGTGCTATAACAGTGCAGACAATTCAATGAATGAAACACTATTTGTGCCTTCCATAAATAGTGATAAAGATTTTTAGGGTGAATCACGTTGGAACTTTTATCTGGTGGTGAAATGCTCGTTCGTGCTCTTGCGGACGAAGGCGTTGAACATGTTTTTGGTTATCCAGGCGGCGCTGTATTACATATTTATGATGCGCTATTTCAACAAGACAAAATTAATCATTACCTCGTACGTCATGAACAAGCTGCTGGTCATATGGCAGATGCTTACTCGCGTGCTACAGGTAAGACTGGCGTAGTACTGGTCACTTCTGGACCTGGCGCAACTAATACTGTGACTCCAATTGCAACAGCTTATATGGACTCAATCCCAATGGTGATTTTGTCTGGCCAGGTTGCATCACATCTTATTGGTGAAGACGCTTTCCAAGAAACTGATATGGTAGGTATTTCACGTCCTATCGTGAAACACAGCTTCCAAGTTCGTCATGCAAGCGAAATTCCTGCAATTATCAAAAAAGCATTTTATATCGCAGCAAGTGGTCGCCCTGGTCCAGTTGTAGTCGATATTCCTAAAGATGCAACAAATCCTGCAGAAAAATTTGCATACGAATATCCTGAAAAAGTGAAGATGCGTTCTTATCAGCCACCTTCACGTGGTCATTCTGGCCAAATTCGTAAAGCAATTGATGAGCTTTTAAGTGCAAAACGCCCTGTAATTTATACGGGTGGTGGTGTTGTTCAAGGTAATGCATCAGCATTATTGACTGAACTCGCACATTTACTAGGTTATCCAGTAACTAACACACTTATGGGCCTTGGTGGCTTCCCTGGTGATGATCCACAATTCGTGGGTATGTTAGGTATGCACGGTACTTATGAAGCAAATATGGCGATGCATAATGCTGACGTCATTCTTGCAATTGGTGCGCGTTTTGATGACCGAGTAACCAATAACCCAGCAAAATTCTGTGTGAATGCTAAAGTTATTCATATTGATATTGATCCGGCGAGCATTTCAAAAACAATTATGGCGCACATTCCAATTGTAGGGGCAGTTGAGCCTGTACTTCAGGAAATGTTGACGCAATTGAAACAATTAAATGTGTCTAAGCCAAACCCTGAAGCAATTGCTGCGTGGTGGGATCAAATTAATGAATGGCGTAAAGTTCATGGTTTAAAGTTTGAAACCCCGACCGATGGCACAATGAAGCCACAGCAAGTTGTTGAAGCTTTATATAAAGTCACTAACGGTGACGCCATCATCACTTCAGATGTGGGCCAACACCAAATGTTTGGTGCGTTGTATTACAAATACAAACGTCCACGTCAATGGATTAACTCAGGCGGATTGGGCACCATGGGCGTAGGTTTACCTTATGCAATGGCTGCGAAGCTCGCTTTCCCAGATCAACAAGTTGTTTGTATTACTGGTGAAGCTTCAATTCAAATGTGTATTCAAGAGCTTTCAACGTGTAAGCAATATGGCATGAATGTGAAGATCTTGTGCTTGAATAACCGTGCTTTAGGTATGGTGAAGCAGTGGCAAGATATGAACTATGAGGGCCGTCACTCAAGCTCATACGTTGAATCATTGCCTGATTTTGGCAAGTTAATGGAAGCTTATGGTCACGTTGGTATCCAGATTGATCATGCTAATGAACTAGAGTCGAAGCTTGCTGAAGCAATGGCGATTAATGATAAATGTGTATTCATTAATGTCATGGTTGATCGCACGGAACATGTTTATCCAATGCTGATCGCAGGTCAGTCTATGAAGGATATGTGGTTAGGTAAAGGGGAGCGTACATAATGAGACATATTATTTCTGTACTCGTTGAAAACGAAGCTGGTGCGCTTTCTCGCCTTGTTGGTTTATTTAGCCAACGTGGATATAACATTGAAACACTGAATGTTGCGCCAACCGAAGACCCAACTTTGTCACGCTTAACATTAACAACTTATGGTGATGACCATAAGATTGAACAGATTACAAAGCAGCTCAATAAACTTGTTGAAGTTGTAAAAGTAGTTGATTTATCAGAAGGTTCACACATTGAGCGTGAACTGATGCTGATTAAAGTAAAAGCGTTAGGTGCTTCACGTGCTGAAATTAAGCGAACGGCGGATATTTTCCGTGCGCAGATTGTAGACGTGACACCAACTACCTATACCATTCAAATAGCAGGGACAACTGAAAAATTAGATGGTTTTATCGATGCGCTTGCAGAAAACACTATTCTAGAAGTCGTTCGTTCAGGTGTATCTGGTATCGCCCGTGGCGAAAAAGTATTAGCCATTTAATTTTTTAAAAAGTATTTTAGCGGAGAACACAAATGCAAATTTTTTACGATAAAGACTGTGACTTATCAATCATCCAAGGCAAGAAAGTAGCGATTATTGGTTACGGTTCTCAAGGTCATGCTCATGCACTTAACCTTAAAGACTCAGGCGTAGACGTAACTGTAGGTTTACGTGCAGATTCAGCTTCTTGGAAGAAAGCTGAAAATGCAGGTCTTAAAGTTGCAGAAGTTCCTGCTGCTGTTAAGCAAGCTGACCTCGTAATGATTTTGACTCCAGATGAATTCCAATCACAACTTTACCGTGACGTGATTGAGCCAAACATCAAAGAAGGCGCGACTCTTGCATTTGCTCATGGTTTCTCTGTTCTTTACAACCAAGTTGTTCCACGTAAAGATTTAGACGTAATCATGGTTGCTCCAAAAGCACCTGGTCACACTGTACGTTCAGAGTTCCAACGTGGTTCAGGTGTTCCTGACCTAATCGCAATTCACCAAGATGCTTCTGGTAATGCACGTAACGTTGCTCTTTCTTATGCTTCTGGCGTAGGCGGCGGCCGTACAGGTATTATCGAAACTTCATTCCGTGAAGAAACTGAAACTGACTTATTCGGTGAGCAAGCAGTTCTTTGTGGTGGTGCGGTTGAATTAGTGAAAATGGGCTTCGAAACTTTAGTTGAAGCTGGTTATGCACCAGAAATGGCTTACTTCGAATGTTTACACGAACTTAAATTGATCGTTGACTTAATGTTCGAGGGTGGTATCGCTGACATGAACTACTCAGTATCTAACAATGCTGAGTACGGCGAATATGTAACTGGTGTTGAAGTAATCAACGAACAATCTCGTGAAGCAATGCGTAATGCATTGAAACGTATTCAATCTGGTGAGTACGCTAAGATGTTCATTCAAGAAGGTGCGTTAAACTACCCATCTATGACTGCTCGTCGTCGTCAAAATGCTGCACATGGTATTGAAGTAACTGGTAATAAGTTGCGTGCAATGATGCCATGGATTCAAGCAAACAAAATCGTAGACAAAGAAAAGAACTAATTTTCTTTATCTAACGCTTTAAAAGAACCCTGCTTTAAGCAGGGTTCTTTATTTATACTATTTTATTTGAATGCGAAAATTGCGATTAGGTCAACTTGACTAGATTAAATAAATTCTATATTTTTCATATAATTGGCTGCTTAATTTTTATTTACTTTATTGATTTATAAAGTAAAAAATACTTGACCAAAAGATAGATAATGTTATTGTTTATAACTGACTGAATAAGTCAAATTTACTAAAATTTCTTTAACATGTTTAATTGTATTTTGGGCAATGAGTTGAACAAAATAAAAAAAAGTATTGAATAATCATGGAAGTCCAATATGGGTCATGTTGATTACGATAGCACATTGATCGTCGGCTCTTTTATTGCAGCTGGCTTCATTTGTTATATTGTAATTTCCATGGAGCAGCTAATATTCAAGCAAGTCTATAAGAAATTTGAGTCCTTAATTTTATTTATTAATGGATTGCTACTCGCCTTAGCAATTAGCATCGTCCATATTGTTGGTATACAAGCTTATCATCTGTTTGATACTGCTCACTCTAATATTCCTTTAATTGCAATTTCTTATGCCATTAGTGCATTGTTATCTTGCATTGCGATGTGGTTGACTTCGCGTTTTACGCTCCCTTTATTTAGACTCATTTTGAGCTCGATTATTATGGGAATCGGAATTTCAGCTTCATATTACATTAGCATGTTGGGCTGGAATATTAATGTTTATAAAAAAGATTACACTTCGTTTTTACTTTTATTTTCTGTATTAATTGCAATGAGTGGTTCAGGGCTAGCGTTTTTACTCGCCTATAAATTAAAAGACACTGAACGCTATCGCTTAACTTTAAAAATCGCATTTTCGGTTATGATGACCTTAAGTATTATGGGGATGCACTACACAGCGCTTATTGCGACGAATATTACTGATAAATTTATTAGCCAATATCAGGCTGAGCATGACTTATTATTATTTACAATTATTCTAGTCACCTGTTTGGTACTCGTAGCAAGTTTTATTGTTGCAATGTTAGAGCAACGCCTTACTCAACAGAATTTAGAGCTGCGTAAGGCAAATAAAGAATTAGCTAACCTATCTATACAAGACAATTTAACCAAATTACCTAACCGCCTTTATTTAGTGGATTATGCTGAAGTATTACTTTCAGATCATCGATACAAAGACCAGAAAATTGCTTTCTTATATATTGATTTAGACCGATTTAAATCGGTGAATGATGCATTTGGACATCATGTGGGTGATCAATTACTTATTCAGATGGCGAACCGCTTACATTGGCAACTCAATGAGAAGTGCAAACTACTTAGAATTGGCGGTGATGAGTTTTTACTTATTGCTGAAAATACAAATGCCGATGAAGCAGTTATTTTGGCTGAGAAAGTTTTACAGCTGATTCAAGAGAGTTATCAGATTTCTGGTAAAGAAATTAATATCTCTGCAAGCTTAGGAGTGGCACTATTTCCTGAGCATGGACAAAATGTTCAGGACTTACTCATGAACGCTGATGCCGCGATGCTCATGTCTAAAGAACAAGGCCGAAATACTTACACCATCTTTAGTTATTCAACCCACCAACAAGAAACGAGAAGTCAGTCAAAACTGATCAATGATCTTTATAAGGCCGTAGAAGAAAAGCAGTTCATCCTATATTACCAACCAAAATTTAATACGAATCTTGAGGTCTGTGGTGTTGAAGCATTAATCCGTTGGAATCATCCAGCTTTAGGAATACTCACACCGCATATGTTTATAGAAGGTGCAGAAAAAACGGGTTTGATCATTCCAATGGGATATTGGGCACTTGAGCAAGCTTGCCTGCAAATTCAAGAGTGGGAACGCAGTAACACCCCATTTTATCCAGTCGCAGTGAATTTATCGGCCTTACAGTTTGAAAATAAAAAATTATTTAGTACGCTCGAAGCATTGTTAAAAAAATATCAAATTCAACCCCATCACTTAATTGTTGAGATTACTGAATCAACAGCAATGCGGCATATTGATTTAAGTATTCGAGCTTGTGAGCGACTACGTGATATGGGCATTCGAGTCGCAATTGATGATTTTGGAACAGGCCATTCAAGCTTTTTATATTTAAAAGATTTACCTGTAGATGAATTGAAAATTGATCGTGGTTTTATCGTTGACTTAAAACCAGGCTCAAAAGAAGAAGTTATATTAGAAAGTATAATACATTTAGCTAAAAAGTTAGGTTTAACCGTAACAGCGGAAGGGGTGGAAACTCAACAGCAAGTTGAAATTTTAACCCGTTTAGGTTGTCAGCAATTTCAGGGGTATTTATTAGGAATGCCTGTTCACGTCGATCAACTGATTGAATCTCAAGGTGCTCACTTCGCTTAATCTTTTCTATATCGATTTTTAAACCTAATATTTCCTTTTAATTTTATCTTTAAAGAACAATTAATTAAAATAAATTTATCTTCTAAAAAACACCTATATATTTGTAGTAGTGAATAGTATTAGCTTCTCAGTTAGTTGAGTATTTTACATATAATAATTTATGAATATATACTGCGAGTATAAAGTATTACTAACAAATTGATGTTTATATTTTATAGAATATAAGGAGTAAAAAGAATTATTATAAAATATTGTGAAGTTTATATAATAATTGGAATTAATGAGGATGAAGCTAAATAGAAATATTAATTTTTAAGGTTTGGATAAATTTTGGGTGGAGTTGGAGATTAGACTCCACCGAATTAAAAAATACTTTTTATCTTTATTAAAATATAACTATTTAATTAATTTATAAATTAAATAGTTGCATACTCTCGAACTGTTTCTAATTCAATAATTTTGTTTATATAAGACCACGTTTGTTCTGGATTAATCTTTCCTTTATTTATAGTGCCATCAATAATGATTCCATCTACAATGTTAAGAAAGAGCCCTGTTAGGATTTTTGTGTTTTCTACTTCTAACTCTGAAAGAGCTGAGAAAACTAATGAGTAAATCCACTCCCGATACTCATTAATTTGATGCTTAATAGAAGGGTACAATTGCATGACTTCTATTGTCGCTTTTTTAAATAAGCAGCCATTAAAGTCATCTGTATTAATCCAATCGATATACCAATTAAATATCTTTTTTAATTTAATCAATGGGTTGTTGGTATTTTTTATTTTTTCCAATATTGAATATTGGATCTCTAAATTTCTTTTATAAAGACATTCTTCAATTAAGGCTTCTTTAGAAGAAAAGTATTTATAAAAAGTCATTTTTGCAACATTTGACTCAGCAATAATGCGATCAACACCAATAGAAGTATAGCTTTTTTGGTTAAAGAGGGATGTTGCTGTTGTTATAATAGTTTCTCTTTTTGTCATCGGGTTCCCCGTTGCGGATATTTTTTGATTAACTTTGCTATTGTAAAGTGTATAAGCTTAAATAAAACTTATTTTATAGTATTTAAAAAATTATATTTATTCAATAGCTTGGTTGATTTAAAAAACAACATATTATATATTTAATTGGTAATAGTTTACTTTTTTAAATATTATTAATTAATCCGTTGATTTGTTGAGATAATACACATAGTATCAACTTGTTAAGTATGGGTGTGCGGAATTTATTTTAGCAATTGAATGCAAAATTGTAATAAAGAGAGAGCCTATAACTTAACTATAAGAAAAACTTTTTACAGAGAATCATTATGTTAAAAAAATTTGAAGATTTTAATAATCCAAGAGAAAAAGCATTGCAGGGGATGAAAAATAGTATTCCTGCAAAACAATGGGATGAAAATTTACAATTTCTTAAACAGTTAAGAAAAACGATTGCAGAGTTACCAGTTTGCAACCATCCTGCTATTGAACTGTTAAACGGTGGATATCTTGATAAACAACGTTTGACTCTTATTCATTTAGAATATCGTCATGCGATTGTACAAATTTTTACTGATGCTTTATTAAAGGCTCAATTTTTAACAAAACAATTGGAACCTAAACTCCACTCTGGAGCGAAGATGTATCCACGGGTATTATTAAGTTTAAATATACTTGATGAGTTTGGTTTTCGCCCTGGTTTAGACAAAGATAATTACTATCTGGGTAATCCTGAATATGCTCATTATCCTTTATATGAAGATTTACTAAATGATTATGGTTTAACGGAACTTGACCGTCGCAATTATAAACCATCAAAAATCGCTAATCAGGTTAGATCATTTTTAGAATCTTCTTATGATAGTTATATTAACGTCGTGGCATTATTAGCTGTTGCAGAGGAGGAAGTCATTCTTTTTAGTCCTCCATTACGTCAAGCAACTAAATTCGTAAATATCGATGTTGAAGGTGGTGGTTATTACCATGTACATGGGGTATCTACGGATGAAACATCTGAGGCTGCTGATGACGATCATGAAGATGACTTGTGGTTTGCATTAGCACAAGCAATTACAAAAGATGATTATGAAAGCTTAACCAAGCTATGTATTGATTACTGTGCTTTATGGAATGAGTTCTGGGATGCACAAATTGCCGATGTTCAATTCATTGAAGAAAAGAAATTGGCGTAAAGATTCTATTAAGTCTTAATCAAGCCCATCTTAAACAGGTGGGCTTTTTTAATTGTAAAATTTCTAAGGAGCTAAACTACATTCTCAAAAAAGATCTAAAAAGTTTGTGAATAACTCATGGCTTATCAACAATCATTAAACAGTTCTATAAATCTGCTACAATTACGCCAATTTTTATTTTGATCGACTTTAGGTCTTTGGCACTGCAATCTCCGCAGTAGGTGTATTTCATGAGTTTTAAAGATGAGTTAGCGGCACAGGTTGCTCAACGCCGCACATTTGCCATCATTTCCCACCCCGATGCCGGTAAAACGACCATGACAGAGAAATTACTGTTATGGGGTAAAGCAATTCAGGTTGCAGGGATGGTAAAAAGCCGTAAATCTGACCGCGCAGCTACATCTGACTGGATGGAAATGGAAAAAGAGCGTGGAATTTCTATTACCACTTCTGTTATGCAGTTTCCTTATAAAGGTCACACCATTAACTTACTTGATACACCGGGGCATGAAGACTTCTCTGAAGATACTTATCGTACCCTAACTGCAGTTGACTCTGCATTAATGGTGATTGATGGTGCAAAAGGTGTCGAAGAACGTACCATCAAATTGATGGAAGTTTGTCGTATGCGTGACACTCCGATCATTTCATTTGTAAACAAGATGGACCGTGAGATTCGTGAACCACTTGAGTTACTGGATGAAATTGAGAATGTCCTCAATATTCGCTGTGTACCAATTACATGGCCATTAGGGATGGGGCGTGATTTTGCGGGTGTATACAACATTCTTGAAAACAAATTGTATGTCTACAAAGCAGGTTTTGGTTCAACTATTACAGATATTGAAGTACGCGATGGCTATGACCATGCAGATATCCGTGAAAAAGTAGGTGAGCTGGCTTGGGCGTCTTTTGAAGAGTCACTTGAGCTCGTACAAATGGCGAATGAGCCTTTGGACCGCGAATTATTTTTACAAGGTAAACAAACTCCAGTTCTATTTGGTACAGCATTAGGTAACTTTGGTGTTGACCACGTGTTAGACGCATTTATGAATTGGGCACCAGAACCTAAAGCGCATCCAACACAAGAGCGTGTTGTCGATGCTAAAGAAGAAGGTTTTTCTGGTTTCGTCTTTAAGATTCAAGCAAACATGGATCCGAAACACCGTGACCGTATTGCCTTTATGCGTATTTGCTCAGGTAAATATGAAAAAGGTTTGAAAATGAATCACGTACGTATTGGTAAAGATGTTCGTATTAGTGATGCATTGACATTCCTTGCGGGTGAACGTGAACATCTAGAAGAAGCGTGGCCAGGTGATATTATTGGTTTGCATAACCATGGCACAATTCAAATTGGTGATACTTTCACAAGTGGTGAAGATCTACATTTCACAGGTATTCCTCACTTCGCACCAGAGATGTTCCGTCGTGTGCGTTTGAAAGATCCATTAAAGTCAAAACAATTGCAAAAAGGTTTGAAAGAGTTGTCTGAAGAAGGCGCAACTCAGGTATTTATGCCACAAATTAGCAATGATTTGATTGTGGGTGCAGTGGGTGTGCTTCAGTTTGACGTTGTTGCTTACCGTCTGAAAGAAGAATATAAAGTTGACTGCGTGTATGAGCCTGTAAGTGTTAATACGGTTCGTTGGATTCATTGTGATGATGACAAGATTCTCAATGAATTTAAGAAAAAAGCACATGATCAGCTTTCTATCGATGGTGGTGGTCACTTAACTTATCTTGCACCAAGTCGTGTGAACTTGCAGATTATGCAAGAGCGTTGGCCTGATATTCAGTTCCGTAACACGCGTGAACACTAATCTTTAAGATTTGACAGACAGCTTCGAACAGAAGCTGTTTTGTTTTGAAAAATAAGAAAGGATGATGAAATGAATTTGAATAGAAAGACAGTTATTGCACTTTTAGTTGCGGTAATCATATTACTTTTAGCTATTTGCCTTTTTGTCTGGAAAAGCTTTCAACCTTCATCATCTTCTCAAATGAAATCAGCTTCTAACCAAAATCAAAATATAGAGAAAGCTGAAGTACTCCCATTTCTAAACTTGCAACAAGTAAAAGCTGATTATGCTTTGCCATTTTGTGAGAAGAAAAATTGTATTGATGTCGATATTCAAACGATAAAGACTCAAGATGCATGGCTAAATGAATGGATCGCGAAAAGTCAGGCTAAGGTAATTCAAGATCAAATTGATTTGAAAAAAGACTTAAGTTTGCAGCAAGCCATTAATGCCTATGTTAAAAAGTCTGATGAATGGCAAGATAAATATTCAAAGAATCGGGCTTATGAATTGCATCTTCATACCCGTATTGCATCGCAGCGTAACCAATATGTTTTATTGCAATTAGGACTTGATACCAAGCAAGAAGAGCTCACGATTAAAGACCGTTATTACTTTTTTGTGGCTGACCGAAAACTGCATAAGAGCTTAACTTTATTAGATGTTTTGAAAAAAGATCAACAAACTACTGTGCATCAAATGGTGCAGGTGGCATATCAAGACTGGTTAAAAAAGCAGACTGCTGACATAAAGAAAGAAGCACCAAAAACTTTATATTGGGGGCAGGCAGATTGGTTCTTTGATGGTGAAGGGGTTGGCTTACATTATCAGGCAAACCAGATTACTAAAGAAGCTCCACAGCTCGATATTTATTTATCTAAAGAACAGACCAAAAAAATATTACAACCCGAGGTTTATGAACAAATGTTTTAAGATAGTAGCAGAATTTGCAACCTCTATTTATATGCGCTAATTTCTTAGAAAGGCACAGCGTAATCTCCTTAGAATAAAAGGCAAAATATGATGTTATCTTCTAAAGCTTCACTGCGATTAACTTTGCTTGCTTCTGCTATATTTCTGGCAGCATGCCAACCTAAAGCTGATCCTAAGGATTCTCAAGAGCAGCAGAAATCAACTGTTCAAGAACAAAAGCCAGTAGAGTTGACTTTGAAGGGTGAAACAACTCCTAGTAAGGTGGTTTTACCTGATTGTGATGGTAAAACTTGTCCAGAATTTACGGTAGAGCGCTTACAGAGTAATTTTCCTTTTATTGACAAAATTATAGATCAACAAATCTTAAGTACATTAAATCAAATTTTAGAAATTGCTGAACCTGATGCTAAGGGCACGCAAGCGGAACAAAAAGCAGAAACTTCAGCAGTTGCGGGTGCAGAGCAAAAAAATAGCTTTGATGCACAGGTGCAGCGCTATGCAAATTCATTTATTGATCTAGATAATGAGTTAAAAGCTTTAAGTAGTAATCATCAGATTAATCTTTTAGTTAAACCTAAGATTTTGCAGGCTCAAGGTAAAGTTGTAACTGTAGTGCTTAACAGTAGTAGTTATTTAGGTGGGGCTCATGGCTCTGCTGCACAGCATTATTATAATTTTGATTTAAAAGAGCAAAAGCAAATTAAGCTTGAAGATTTATTACGTCCTCAGCAAAAAGCAACTTTAGAGAAGTTAGCGCATGAAGCCTTTAAGACATGGGTGACGGACTCTAAATTGGCTGATAATGTTGCTGACTATGAACAAGCATGGCCATTTAAATTATCTAATAACTTCTTGTTGGGTGAGCAAGGTTTAATCCTTCAATACGGTGAGTATGAAATTGGCCCATACGTGGTTGGGCTCCCTCGATTAGTCATTCCTTATGACCAATTGCAAGATGTATTGAAAGAAGAGTATTTGCCACAGCCTAAAGCCAAACCAGCTTCGGCACCAGTTGCAAAAAGTGCTGGCTAATGCATTTGTTTGATACCCATACCCATTTCGATGTTGCCGATTTTGATGAAGATCGGCAGCAGCTAGCACTCGAGGCTAAAAAAGTGGGTGTAGATGCTTTGGTTTTAATTGGCTTTCTACAGTCACGTTTTGATGAGTTGGTGCAGACTTATCATCAGTTAAAAAGTTGGGAAAATGTGCCTACTTCTTATTTAGCACCAGGCTTACACCCGTTTTATATTGAACAGCATCAACCAGAGCATCTTTCTCATCTTGAACAAATCTTGCAGCAAGAAAACTGCGTGGCTGTAGGTGAAATTGGCTTAGATACTTTCTTGAAAGAACATAAGCAGCCAGATGTATATGCGAAACAAAAACAATATTTTGCAGATCAGTTAGAGCTGGCAACGCAATATCAAAAACCAGTGTTACTCCACATTCGAAAAGCGCATGGTGATGTGCTTGCTATATTAAAAGCTCAAAAATTTAAATTGGGTGGAATTGCTCATGCATTTAGTGGTGGGGTAGAAGAGGCAAAAGGCCTGATTAAGCTTGGTTTTAAAATTGGTGTGACAGGACAGATTACCAACCCGAACGCAAAAAAACTTCATACGGTTGTGCAGGCTATAGGTGCAGAGCACTTGGTGATTGAAACAGATTGTCCAGATATGACACCGCTTTGCTGTCAAACCGCAACAGAACAGCGGACTCGTAATACCCCTGTTAATTTACCTTACGTTCTACAAAGTTTGGCTGAAAATTTAAATATGTCAGAGCCAGATTTAGCTGAGTTACTGTGGAAAAACTCTCTCACTGCATTGAAATTATCGTAATAAAAATCAAAGATTAGAAATAGTAACTAAAACAAAACACAGCGATTAAAAAAGAAGCTTAAAGTAAGAAAACAACATGTAAAAACGTGAAAAATAACATTGCCAGACGTGGGAGGATAACCCAATGGCTAAGTATAGCAATATCAATAGTTTTAATGCTTTACAGACGCTAACAGTAGGTTCCAGCAATTATCAGATTTTTAGCTTAGCCCAAGCAGAGAAAACGCTAGGGGATATTGCCAAACTGCCGAAATCTTTAAAAGTATTATTGGAAAACTTATTACGGTTTGAAGATCAGCATAGCGTTAAAACGGAACACATCCATGCTTTAGCAGAATGGCTAAAGACCCGTACCTCAGATCAAGAAATTCAATATCGACCTGCACGGGTTTTAATGCAAGATTTTACGGGTGTGCCTGCAGTGGTTGATTTAGCTGCAATGCGAGCAGCGATGGCGCAAGCGGGTGGCGACCCTGAAAAAATTAACCCATTATCTCCCGTTGATTTGGTGATTGACCACTCTGTCATGGTCGACTATTTTGCCGATGATCAGGCCTTCGAAGAAAACGTACAAATTGAGATGCAACGTAATGGTGAGCGATATCAATTTTTACGTTGGGGACAGTCTGCATTTAATAACTTTAGTGTAGTGCCACCGGGTACGGGAATTTGTCATCAGGTTAATTTAGAATATTTGGCTCAAGCGGTGTGGTTAGGCGAAGATAACGGCCAGACTTTTGCTTTTCCAGATACTTTAGTGGGTACAGACTCACATACCACCATGATTAATGGTTTAGGTGTTTTAGGTTGGGGTGTAGGAGGAATTGAGGCCGAAGCGGCTATGTTGGGCCAACCGATTTCGATGCTTATTCCTGAGGTCATTGGTTTTAAACTCACAGGAAAACTACCAGAAGGGATTACTGCAACTGATTTGGTGCTGACTATTACTCAAATGCTTCGTCAAAAAGGTGTAGTTGGGAAATTTGTAGAGTTCTATGGAGATGGTTTAGCCGATTTACCACTGGCTGACCGAGCGACCATTGCCAACATGGCACCAGAGTATGGTGCGACTTGTGGTTTCTTCCCGATTGATGAAGTGACTTTGGGTTATTTGAAATTAACTGGCCGTCAAAGTGATCGTATTGAACTGGTAGAAGCGTATAGCAAAGCACAAGGCTTATGGCGTAATGCGGGTGATGAACCTGTTTTCACCGATACTTTAAGCCTTGATATGAGTACGGTTCAGGCAAGTCTAGCAGGACCAAAACGCCCTCAAGACCGTGTGCTTTTATCAGAGGTGCCGAAAACCTTTAATGCGCTGATGGAGTTAACTTTAAAACCAGCCAAAGAAGCTAAAGAGCGTTTAGAAAATGAAGGTGGTGGCGGTACTGCTGTCGAGGCAAAAAAAGCAAATATCCAACATGAAAGCCCATCTTGCGTAATTGAAGGAAAAACTTATCCATTAAATCATGGTGATGTTGTTATTTCGGCAATTACCTCTTGTACCAATACTTCTAACCCAAGTGTAATGCTAGCAGCAGGTTTACTTGCTAAAAAAGCGATTGAAAAAGGTTTGCAGCGTAAACCGTGGGTGAAAAGCTCTCTTGCACCAGGTTCTAAAGTCGTGACTGACTATTTGCTGGCTGCTGGACTTACGCCGTATTTAGATGAGTTGGGTTATAACTTGGTAGGATATGGTTGTACGACTTGTATCGGTAACTCAGGTCCACTACCAGAACCAGTGGAAGATGCAATTCAATGCCATGACTTGAATGTTGCCTCTGTACTTTCTGGTAACCGTAACTTTGAAGGGCGCGTACATCCATTAGTTAAAACAAACTGGCTTGCTTCGCCACCTTTGGTAGTGGCATATGGTTTGGTTGGTAATATTCGTACCGATTTGACTACGCAACCTATTGGGCAAGGTAAAGATGGACAACCTGTTTACTTAAAAGATATCTGGCCAAGTCAGGCAGAAATTGATGCTGTCTTACAGAAAGTAAATACGGATATGTTCCATAAAGAATATGCTGCGGTGTTTGATGGTGATGAAAGCTGGCAATCTATTCAGATTCCAAAAAGTAAAACTTATGAATGGGCTGATGATTCGACTTATATCCGCCATCCGCCATTCTTTGAAGGAATTGGTGAGCCACCCAAACCAATTAAAAATATTGAACAGGCACGTATTTTGGCAGTGCTTGGTGACTCGGTAACGACTGACCATATTTCACCGGCTGGTAATATCAAAAAAGACAGCCCAGCAGGTCGATACTTACAAGAGCAAGGTGTTGAGCCAAAAGACTTTAACTCCTATGGTTCTCGACGCGGTAATCATGAAGTCATGATGCGAGGTACTTTTGCCAACATTCGTATTAAGAACGAAATGCTTGGTGGTGAAGAGGGTGGTAATACCATTCATGTGCCAAGTGGTGAAAAGCTCGCTATTTATGATGCAGCAATGCGTTACCAACAAGAACATACACCGCTTGTGATTATTGCTGGTAAAGAATACGGAACGGGTTCTTCACGTGACTGGGCTGCTAAAGGAACGAACTTGTTAGGTGTAAAAGCTGTCATTGCTGAAAGTTTTGAGCGTATTCACCGTTCAAACTTGGTAGGTATGGGCGTGTTGCCATTACAGTTTATTGATGGACAAACTCGACAATCTCTCAACTTAACTGGTCATGAGGTGATATCAATTCGAGGTTTGTCTGATGGCGTTCAGCCTCATCAAATTCTTGAAGTTGATGTCAAAGGACCAAATGGAGTAGCGAGCCATTTTAATGTGTTATGTCGAATTGATACGTTAAATGAGGTCGAGTACTTTAAGGCGGGTGGTATTTTGCATTATGTACTTCGGAATTTGATTGCTGGTTAGTTAAAAAAGAAACCCCGTAAAATATGGGGTTTCTTTTTATGAAAATCTAACTAAATTTAAATAATTTCTTCCAGCTAAATGATGACGTCAGTACCCAAACATCGAATGGATTAAAATATAGTGAATCTACATCAAAAAAATCGCTAGATGCTTTTAGGGAAAGCTTTAGTGGTTCTGATTCTTCATCAGCCGAAAAAGTTTGATTTTCTAATAACTCTGGGTTTTCTATAAGAAGATATAACAAGAAGTTATTCAAAATATAGGATGCTTGATCTACCTTTAGGTTTATACATCCATCTGGTTTGCCGAATTGCTGCATTCCACAAGAGTAGAGTAAATTATCATCAGAAATAATAGGGATAAAGGCTTTAAATAGATCTAATATATTTTCAGCGTTATAGCTAAGCCAATCGCTTTTAAGGTGTGTAAGACCCGAAGTCTCAACTTTAATTGCTAAGCCACCTGCTTTCATGAGGGTCTGACCTAATAACAGAGCTTGTTGTGCTAACTCTATTGATCCTCCATCACAAACAACATAAATAACCATATTATGTTGTTCAATTTTTTTTAATTCGCTTTCAGAAAAACGACCTAGACTAAATGATCTAAAAACCTCACTGACATTCGGATCATTTTCATATTCTTCAACTTCAGCGTAATATTCGTTTGTTAAAGATTTAATAATTGAGCCCGCATAAATATATCCAGTTTCATTAACAAGTAGGGCATGTAATAGAGCTTGATGATTTTCCCAAATACCAGGAATACATAAGATAATTTTTTGATTAAATTCTTGATTCATTATTAATAAGTTCTAAGGAGCTTTTCCCACTCATAATATCGTAAAAGATATGCGATACCAATTGATTGAGGTAAAATACCTCCCGTGTTTTATATCCCCAAAGAGTAGCAATGACCGATCTCCAACAAGATGAATATGACCGCCGTTTTGCAGGTGTAGCCAAAGTTTATGGTGATTCATCGTTCCAGCACTATGAAAAAAGTCATGTGATGGTGATTGGTATTGGTGGTGTCGGCAGTTGGGCGGTAGAAGCTTTAGCGCGTACAGGTATTGGTGAGATTACATTAGTCGATATGGATGTGGTTGCAGCATCAAATGTAAACCGTCAGCTACCTGCGATGACATCAACTTTGGGCTGTGAAAAAGTTGAAATTATGGCGGAACGTTGCCGCCAAATTAACCCACGTATTAAAGTTAATATTATTGATGACTTTTTAACGCCTGAAAATGTCACAGAGCTTTTAAACCCTGTACCAGACATTGTTTTGGACTGCATCGATGACGTTAAAGCAAAATTGGCTTTGATGCTTCATTGTCGTTTTAATAAAATTCCTTTGATTGTTTCAGGCGGAGCAGGTGGTAAGATCGATCCCCTTAAAATCCGCGTAGCTGATTTATCAAAAACAGAACAAGATCCAATGTTAGCGAAGCTCCGTAGCCAGCTTCGTGCTCGAGGTATTTGTAAAAAGCCAAAAGAGAAATTTGGTATTACCTGTATTTATTCAATCGATAATCCATTTTCTAGTGCAGATATTTGCCCATCGGCGGGATTACGTTGTGGTGGCTATGGTTCAGCGGTAGTGGTGACTTCAAGCTTTGCTATGATTGCTGTGGCTGAAGTTTTGAAAAAGCTTGATTTAAAGAAAGCCTAATTTAAATATTGAAAAGGCATGTGCTTATGTAAGTGCATGCCTTTTTATTTTTGAGAGAAACTATTATTTAATCATACAGCTCTATGTTGTCTTGTTTGGGTTGTGTGGGTAACTGCTGATCATAAAATTTAAAGCACCATAAAATTAGAACAACAACGGTGAAAATGACAAACCCTTTTAAATACTTCATGAATAATTCAATCAATTGAATGGTCTTGATAAAATTCTAGCGAAGGCTATCTATCTAATCTAATATATAAAATAGACCTAATAATCTAATTTTGAGATGGTTATGCTCACATTAAAACAATTCCAATATTTTATAAAAATTGTTGAAGAAGGGAGCTTTACCGCTGCTTCAGAGAAATTATTCATTGCTCAGTCTGCTTTAAGTCGGCAAATGAAGCTATTAGAGGAAGAAATTGATTTTCAGTTATTTGATCGTACTGATAAGAAAGTAAAACTCACGGCGGCAGGAGAGGTCTTCTATAAAAAAATTAAAGATAATATGCATTATTTAAATGAGATCATTGGAGTTTCTAAGAATATTGCAGAAGGAAAAAATCGTCAGATTAAAATTGCTCATTCGAGCAGTATTATTATGGATGATAAAAAGGTTCAGATATTAAAAGAAATTAGCTTAACGCAAAAAATTAACTTTGAGATAAACACGTTGTCATCTGAGCATCAAATTTTGGCTTTACTGAATGGGGAGATTGATATTGGTTTAATTAGACCGCCAGTTCGGCATACACTAGATGACGTCAATGTTATTAAATTATATGAAGAACCTTTAATGGTGGCCGTGCAGATTGATCATGCTAAATTTGCAAATAAAGAGAAGGTCGAAGTCAAAGATTTAAAAGAAGAATACTTTGTTTCTACACCCCATTCTAAAAGAGGTGGATTAAGCTATTTGGTCTCAAATCTATGTTTAGCCGCAGGATTTACCCCACAAAAAGCTCCAATTCAGTCGCGTAAGATTTCACAGTTACAACTTGTAGCTGCAAATGTTGGTGTAAGTATTGTGCCTAAAGAATTTCAGCAGATCTTGCCTGCTCAGGTAAAACTATTGCCTTTAACCGATCAGCTATCACTTTCGGAAGTAGTTTTGGTTTATAGAAAAGATCATGATGAAATAATTCAACATTGTGCCGAACGCATTCATCAAATTTTTCAATTTTAGGAAATTGATTAGGCAGCTAATCTATAATAAGTATAAGTAACATTATCGTCTTTATAGACATCATAACTACTTTGTTTGAAGTCAGAAACCCACTCACTTCCAGTATATCCTGCGATGTGTCCATAAACGTGGTTGCGGGTTCTGTGAATGATGTAAATGTCACCTTCTTGAGGTTCGTCGAAGGCTGGATCAATTTGTTTATAGCCAATCTTTTTGAGAGTATCGCCCCAATCTGAAGCTGCGATTGGATGGTTTTCAACATTAGCACCAGCAGATTCGAGTGCAAGACGGATACTACGTGCGCATCTAGCTTTACTGCGTCTAGAAGTAACGCTTTCTAATTTTTCTACAAACTTTTCTACATCGATCGGTGGGTTGGTTGAAGTTTGAGTTTGATGATTATTGGGTTTCATGGTGAAAGGATAAGGGAGGCTTGGTGCGCTGTGCGATACAACAATGGCTGCCTGATTTGAATCCTGATACATGTAATTATCAGCTACTTGTCCGTCATAAATAATCATCGTGAAATCTCTACCGTGCTACCCATATCCATATTAAAAAAATCACCACCTACCTGTGGCGTTCAGAGATACTAATAGGCGTATCTTAAAAGTTTTGTGTATGTTATGTAATAACGTATCTTTTTTCCAGAGGTGTCTGCTTTGGAGCGAAAATATACTTATCAAAAGAGGTGGTCAAAAATTGTGAAATTTAAATTATTGATATCATTATAAATAAATAACTAATCAGAGCTTAAATTTGAATATTTTTTTCCAACATTTGCGAATATACTCAAAATCTAAGTCTCTGATTTAAAATGCCACATTTTCTTACAATTTAAGAAGTCGTCGCCAACTTAAACCTGCTGCTCTTTTACATACTCTTCAGTGCGAATCATAGCTGCTCGCATGTTCTGAATTGCATTTTCAACATCGGCTAAAGTTTTTGCGTTTCCGCCACTTAGCGCCTGACGCCATTTACGAGCACCCGGTAAGTTTTGGAATAAACCTAAAATATGACGTGTAATGATTGAAAGGGGAGCACCTTCAGCCATGCGTTGCTCAATATAAGGCAGCATTTGTTCCATAATATCGAATCGATCTGGTGCTTCTAAATTCCAAAGTTGGCCGAGCTCAGCAAGTAGGTAAGGGTTATGGTAGGCTTCACGGCCAATCATGACACCATCAACATGTTGTAAATGAGCTTGAGTTTCGGCAAAAGTTTTAATTCCGCCGTTAATTTCAATGGTTAGGTGCGGACGTTCTTGCTTTAAGCGGTATACATCTTCGTAGCGTAAAGGAGGAACTTCTCGATTTTCTTTTGGAGACAAACCTTTCAAAATAGCAATACGGGCATGCACAACGAAATATGTACAACCTGTTGCAGCGACAGTATCTACGAAATGTAGCATTTCTTCGTAAGACTGCATGTCATCGATACCAATACGGTGTTTGACTGTTACAGGAATCTTTACTGCTTTTTGCATATTGTGAATGCATTCAGCAACCAAGTCTGGCTCTGCCATTAAACATGCACCGATTTTATTGTTCTGTACGCGGTCACTTGGGCAGCCTACATTCAGGTTGACTTCGTCATAACCCCAGTCTTCAGCCATTTTTGTGCAAGTGGCAAGCTCTTGTGGGTTTGAACCGCCAAGTTGTAATACGATTGGGTGTTCTTGAGCGTTATAGTCTAAATGACGTTTTGCATCGCCAAATAGAATCGCACCTGTAGTCACCATTTCTGTATAGAGCACAACGTTTGGGTTAAACAAGCGTGCAAAGAATCGGTAGTCCTTTGTAGTCCAGTCCATCATAGGTGCGACAGAAATACGAGGTTGTAACGATTGAAGTGATTGCATAGCCAATAGACCCAAAAGTCGCTAAATGAATGAAAGGGCAGCATTATACGGGGTTTAGCCCTGAATCGACAGTGGCATTTAACCGAGTAATTTATAACCACCCTTATGTTGAATATAGAAAGATGATTTATAACAATTTACTTTATGAGTGAGTGAGCTGCTTTTTTTGTAAGAAAGCATCAAGGACACTAAATAAAATACAAAGCAGAACAAGAGCCACCCCTGCAACACATGTCATAGTCCCCCCGCCATGATTCCAAGCAAAAATCCCTAAGGCAGAGCCACCAGCTCCTCCAATAAAATAAGTGGTCATATAGATGGCATTAATACGAGATTTAGCATCCGGACGTAAACGGAAAATAATGCTCTGGTTGCTCGTATGAACGAGCGCGAGTGCTAATTGAATTAAAGCAAAGCCAATAACATAACTAGAAAGGAGGGTTTGTCCGAAATAGAAACAAAGCCAGCTTACCAAAAACAGTCCACAACCCATCCACGTAAGTAACCTTGTGTAGCCTTGGTCGGCATATTTACCAATATAGCGTGTTGATAATGCCCCAAAGATACCAACTAGTGGGACTAGTCCGATAAATAGATCGGGCAAATGGTGTGCCGAAGTTAAAAGTAAGGCGATGGTGGAATACAGAATACTTACTGCGGCAAAGGCGAAAGCACCTGTAAGCGCTCTTAATAATAGTCGCTTTTCCTCTTTTAAGAGTTGAGCCATGGAAACAAATATTTGTCCATAGTTCATTTTCATGCGTAAGACATAAGGCAGACGGCTTTTTAAGGTAAATGCCAACAGAAGCATTAATACGCCGCTGACGACATAGACTATTTTCCAGTGGAAAAGGTTGGAAAATAAGCCAGCTAAACTGGTAGAGAGTAAAATTCCGACCAATAAGCCACTCATTAAAAAACCAATGATCTCGCCAGTTTTTTCGGGCTTTACGGTCATTGTGGCAAGTGGGATCAGGACTTGCGCAGCAACAGAAAACAATCCCGCTAAGATTGTACCAATCCACAACATGGGTAAGTTCACAGCAAAAGCAGATGTAAATAGACCAACTGCGCAAAGTACCATCAAAAACGGAATAGCTTTGGCTTTATTGACAATATCACCCAACGGGACAATAAAGAGTAAACCGAGGGCATAAGACACCTGAGCAAATGTCACTGTTAAAGCGGCTTGTGCTTGAGTTACAGCAAACTCTTGCTGAATAGAGTGAATTAGAGGCTGACAATAATAATTCACACCTGCACATAAACCGCATGCTGCTGCCATCAACCAAAGCAAAGGTTTATTTTGACTGATATCTTCAGGGGTAGACATGACGTTCTCTCAGTTTTATTGGGTGTATGCCGTTGCTTCAACTTCAATAAGCATGTGTTCTAGTGCAAGGCGCGGCACAGGAATAAGTGTACAGGCAGGAAAAGGATGATTTTTCCATAAATTTTGCATAATTTTAATCAGAATTTGATGTTTTTCGACCGAGTGGTCAACAACTAAAACTCTCAATACAGCAATATTGCTAAGCTCTGCATTGGCCGCTTTTAAAGCATGTTGAATATTATCAAAAACTTGATTCGCTTGTTCTTCAAAACTTGGGCTTAATTCACCTTGGGAATTTTCGCCTCCTTGACCTGCTACATGAATAATATTCTTAAAGCTTTCCACTACAGCAACATGACTATAAGCGTTTGGCGTTGGGTCATATAAAGTTGATGGATTTATGATTTTAAAAATTTCTTGACTCATTGGAACTCAACCGTTTATTAAAATTTAGATGAGTATCCAACCTCAACTTAAGTTGAGGTCAAGAGAATTTAATGTTTTAGTCTTTTCTTTCTAAGTGTAATCATCATGACGCCGACAATATTAAGAAGGCAGCCGACCCATTGCCACATATTGAGATGTTCATTTAAAAAAGCAACGGCAAGCAAAATCGTTAAAACTGGTCCAATTGAAGCAATCATTGCAGATTGAGAGGCACCTAATCGTTCAATACTTTGCATGAGCATAACGGTAGGTAACACGGTAACTAAAAAGCCTAAGCCAATGCCATACCAAATTACACTAGAAGGGAGTTGTAATAGGAGTTGAATTGGATGAGGTGTGCTTAATGCGTAATGAGTTAATGTGCCGATACAGGCCACGGTTAAGGCTAACCCTGTGAAATTCCAAGAGCCAAATTTCTTAATGAGAGGTGGCGTCAGCAACAAATAGCCAGCGAAAGCCACGGCACTTGCAAATACGAAACTTGTCCCTAACCAGAAGTTGCCCTGAATTGGTGCGTTGTTGTGCTCCTGAAGCATAACCAGCACGGTTCCACCATAACTAAGAAAAATGGCAAAGAAACTTTTTACATCTAATTTTTGTTTGTAGAGTAAGCTTGATACGATGACTGTAAGCGTGGGATATAAAAATAGAATAATTCGTTCTAAAGAGGCACTAATAAACATAAGGCCCATGAAATCGAGCCAACTTGCAAAGTAGTAGCCTAATAGACCGGCAAAAATTAAAATTAGCCAATCCTTCTTTTTTATGCCCTGATTATGATGCCTGTTAAACCAGCAAATTAATAGAAAGAACGGTAAAGCGCTTAACATGCGTAAAGCCATCAGGACCGTACCGTCTACTAATGGAGAAAGGGCATAAGTCTGTTTAATAAAGATTGCTTTTGTACTGAATAGAAACGCAGAGCAAAGAGCAAAAAAAGACCCGATTTGAAACGAAGATAAAGAAATTTTCATATACAGGACTGTATAAGAGAGACTATTGTCTGCAAAAAAAGAAAAATCTTCCTATGTTACACCTCTAAACTAATATCGTGAATCATCAGTTCAAAATATGGGTATTTATTAAATAAATAGTGGGTGGTATTTTAAAAAAGTTCAATTAGAATCCAAATTCTGTACAAAGAATACACATGGGGGAAACATTGCAGCTTGCAATGTTTTTGACAATGAGAAATTAGCTTGAGGAACGCTCATGCAGATCGGAATCCCAACCGAAACTGTCGTCGGTGAAAATCGTGTAGCTGCTACGCCAGAGACAGTAAAGAAGTTGATTAGCGCTGGTCATAGCGTTGTGATTGAACGTGGTGCTGGTGTAAAGGCTGCGTACATTGACAGTGCTTATGAACAGGTCGGTGCAACCATTACGGATGATGCCTATACGGGTAGTCAAATTATTTTGAAAGTTCGCGCACCACAGGGCGGGGAAATTCAGAAACTTGCAGCAAATACTGCTGTTGTAGCAATGTTTGATCCTTATCGTAATACCGAGCTAGATCAGTTTGCGAATCAACAAGTGTCTGCTTTTGCTTTAGAACTGCTTCCTCGTACGCTTTCTCGTGCACAAAACATGGATGTGTTGTCTTCTCAAGCAAACTTAGCTGGTTATAAGTCAGTTTTACTTGCTGCTGCTGAATATCAACGCATGTTCCCAATGCTTATGACTGCTGCGGGTACTGTAAAGCCTGCGCGTGTTGTGATCATGGGGGTTGGGGTTGCTGGTCTACAGGCGATTGCAACTGCAAAACGTTTAGGTGCAATTGTTGAAGCGACAGACTTACGTCCTACAGCTAAAGATCAAGTTGAGTCTTTAGGTGGTAAGTGGTTAGACGTCCCAATGTCTGAAGAAGAGCAACAACGTGCAGCAGATGCCGCTAAAAATGGTTATGGATGGATGCCGGGTGAGCAATACATCAAAGACCAAGCTGCGATTGTAGATAAAGCTGTTTCTAATGCTGACATCGTGATTACTACTGCATTGTTACCAGGTCGTGATGCACCACGTTTAATTAAAGCTGAAACTGTTGCCAAGATGAAACCGGGCTCTGTCATTTTAGATATGGCTGTTGAAACTGGTGGTAACGTTGAAGGCTCTAAAGTTGGTGAGACTGTGTTTACAGAAAATGGCGTGAAAATTTTGGGTGTTCCAAATATTCCGGCAACTGTAGCAACAGAAGCTTCTGCATTGTATGCGCGTAACGTTTTTAATTTCGTAGAGACCTTATTCGACAAAGAGAAAAACTTTGCGATTAATCAGGAAGACGAAATCCAAAAAGCCCTATTGGTCACTCATGGCGGTCAAGTACTGCTTAAGCGTGGTTAAGGAGATTTCTCATGGTTGAAACTATTACAATTTTCGTCCTTGCCATCTTCGTAGGTTATTACGTGGTTTGGGGAGTTACGCCAGCTTTGCATACACCACTTATGGCGGTAACCAATGCGTTGTCATCTATTATTGTGGTAGGTGCGATGTTGCAAACTGTAGGACTGCCAGTTTTAGGTGTAGATGCTAACGTTGCATTTCAAAGTGTGAATGTGGTGAGCGTACTCGGTGCGATTGCAGTATTTTTGGCAAGCATTAATATTTTCGGTGGCTTTGCAGTAACTGCACGCATGCTGGAAATGTTCAAGCCTAAGCAAAAGAAATAAGAGGGCTTTGACATGGAATTTATTCAAGCAAATGCAAACTGGTTGTACCTTGTTGGCGCAATCCTCTTTATCTTGACGCTTCGTGGCTTATCTGGCCCTAAAACAGCAATTCAAGGTAACCGTTACGGTATGATCGCGATGGCGATTGCAGTTGTAACCACCTTCTTTGTTGCGAATAACCCAGTTATTTGGATGATCGTTGGGGCAATGGTGTTAGGTGCAATCGTGGGTATCGCACGTGCACGTACAGTGCCAATGACTCAAATGCCGGAAACTGTTGCGCTTATGCACTCATTAGTGGGTTTGGCTGCGGTATTAATTGCGATTGCTGCAATTTTACATAATAACCAACTTACTGAACTATTCGCTCAAAATGAGGCGGCTTTAACAGCAGCTGGCGTGCAGCATGCACACATGAGTAAGGTTCACTTATTTGAATTGTTTGTTGGTTGTTTCGTTGGTGCGATTACCTTTACTGCATCTGTGTTTGCGTATGGTAAATTGGCTGCGAAAAAATGGGCTAAAACAATTTCTGGTGCATGGGTTAAACCTGTTCAAGCACTTATCTTTGTTGCGATGTTGGCTTGTGGTTTCTACTTCTTTACAACTGGCAATATGACTGCTTTCTGGGCAATGACAGCACTTGCACTTGCATTTGGTTGGGTTTGGATTGCACCGGTTGGTGGTGGTGATATGCCTGTAGTGGTATCGCTTCTTAACTCATTCTCTGGTTGGGCAGCGGCAGGTATTGGTTTTACTCTTGAAAACAACATGTTGATCGTTGCAGGTTCGCTTGTAGGCTCATCTGGTGCGATTCTGTCGTACATCATGTGTAAAGCAATGAACCGTTCTATCATCAATGTATTGTTTGGTGGAGCAATGGGCGGTGCAGCAGTTGCATCTGCAGATAAAGGTGAACAAGTTCAACGTAACTACCGTTCAGGTTCTGCTGATGATGCTGGCTTCTTAATGTCAAATGCGGACAGCGTTGTGATTGTACCTGGTTATGGTATGGCGCAAGGTCGTGCACAAAATGCTGTAAAAGAGTTGTGTGAACTTTTGAAAGAGCAGGGTGTTCGCGTTCGCTTTGCAATCCATCCGGTTGCAGGCCGTATGCCTGGTCATATGAACGTACTACTTGCTGAAGCAGACGTAGCATATGAAGACATTTTGGAAATGGATGAGATCAACTCAGACTTCCCAGCAACAGACGTAGTACTTGTAATTGGTGCAAACGACGTTGTAAACCCAGCTGCAAAAGATGACCCAAGCTCACCAATTTATGGTATGCCGATTCTTGAAGCTCATAAAGCGCGTACAATCATGGTGATCAAGCGTTCTATGGCAACTGGTTATGCTGGTCTAGACAACGACTTGTTCTATAATGAAAAAACAATGATGATCTTTGGTGATGCTAAGAAAGTTGTTGAAGATATGACAAAAGCAATTAACGGTACAGGCCACTAATTTGCTTTGAAATAAAAAACCACCTTCGGGTGGTTTTTTTATTTGGGCTGATTTTTTAAAGAAATTTTTCTACAAGATCCATAGATTGTTGATATAAGTCACGTGCCAGTTGCTGATTTTTAGCATGTGATGATTTCCAGTCTGGCATATGTGCACTGACATATTCGCCATTACGGTGTTGCCATGCTTCAGAAGTTGCCATTTCTGTAATGAGGTTTGCTGGAACTGAAGTTGGTACTAGTCCTAATTTCATCGCTGCATAGACAGGTTTTGGTAAGTCTCGATAAATATCAGAAGCAACACCACCCGGGTGTAATGCATTATTGGTAATTGAACTTCCAGCTAACTGTTCTGCTAATGCATTGCTGAATAGTAAATTCGCAAGCTTTGATTGACCGTAATAGAACAGGGGATTGTAAAAACCTTCTGCACGAAATTTATTGGGTTTAATTGAGCCAACCCAATGAGCAATAGACGCAAGATGAATAATGCGCGCTTTAGGAGATTGTTGTAAAACTGGGAGTAGTTTTTGAGTTAATAAAAAATGGCCTAAATAATTAACCCCAAATTGTTGCTCAAAGCCTTCACTGGTCAACTGTTTGGTTTTGGCAAATAAACCTGCATTATTAATAAGTACATCAAGGTTGCCATAGCGATCAGCAATTTCATCGGCGGCTTTTCTAGTTAATTCAAGACTATTTAAGTCGAGAGAAACGACATCGACTTGTCCTTGGTTAAGTGAGCTTAGTTTGTTTTGTGCCTCTTGCGCTTTCTGAGGATTTCGACATGCCAAAATCACATGTTGCCCTTGTTTAACGAGTTGTTCTGCTGTGGCGAAACCTATGCCCGTATTAGCACCTGTAATTAATATCTTCACTTTCTGTACTCTGGTTATGCTATTTATTGGTGGGGACTTCAAGAATTTGTATAGTGCTGTAAATTTGACAATTTGTCATGTCAAATTTAGATATATGTGATGATTGGTGTTTTGGGATAGGGTATGGTATTTGAAAGTGCTTAAAATAGATGTGGATAAATAAAAAAAGCAGCTCAAAAGAGCCGCTTTTTTTAAAAGCAAAATTTTAAGCAACCGACTCTGGAGCCGTACGCCATAAGCTTTCTAAATCATAGAATTTACGAGCTGTTGGTAGCATTACGTGTACTACAACAAAGCCGAGATCAATTAAGATCCATTCTGCATCTCGTTCACCTTCAACGCCAATCGGGCGGAAACCGGCTTTTCGAGCTTCTTCTGCAACATTGTCAGCAAGTGCTTTGACATGGCGAGTAGAAGTACCACTTGCAATTACAATAGCATCAGCGACATTGCTAATTGAGCTAACATCTAACTGGAGAATATCTTTTGCTTTTACATCAACTAAAGCATCGTGGACGACTTTGAGACAAGCTTGTACGTCTTTATTTGAGGTGTTCATTGCGAAATCGTGAGAATTAGACACGCTGGGCGATGGTTCTAAATTCATATAGGGTATATTTTCCTGACAATTACTCACTATCTAATATAGTGGTTTTCGCACTAAATTTCAAACAGAAGTCGTAACAGTTTATATATTTACATCATCAGAAAAGTATTTTTTCTTCCATGTAAACGACTGATTTGAACCATTTTCAGGTTTATATTCCGCTGCAATATAGTTCTGATATGAACTTTGCTTTAACCAAGAAAAAATTTGTTCATAAGGAATTTGAGCTGTATCAGGCTCATGGCGGCCCGGACAGTCTGCAAATTGAATATGTCCAATTAAGTTAATATTCTCTTGCAAACCCTCAAGTACATCTTCCCCCATCATGGCCATGTGATAGCAGTCATATTGCATTTTGAGGGCAGGATGATTGACTGCTTCTAGCATTTCTTGGCCCTGCGCAATGTTCTGCACCAAAAAGCGAGGCATATCCGTGCCATTAATCATTTCAAAAACGGGTTCTATATCATGTTCACTGAGTAAGTTGCAGGCAAGTTTTAAATTGGCTGCTAGTGTTTTTAAACAAGGAAGTAAGTCAGCATCTAGTGGTTGCTTACCCGCCAAAATATTAACACGAGGAACGTTTAAAGCCGTGGCATAGCTAATAGCCAATTCTAATGCCTCATGGAATGCTGTTTCTTGGCCGGGAATGCCTGCTAAACCGTTTCCGCCTTGCATAAGATCACCTGCAGGCACATTAATTAAACAAAGGCTGAGGTTATAGCGTTCGAGTTGAGTTTGAATATCTGCAATAGACAATTCATAAGGGAATTGAATTTCGACATATTCAAAGCCCTGAGCATGGGCCAGAGCAAAGCGTTCAATTAAAGGAACTTCGGTAAAAATCATGGATAAATTGATTGCAAGACGACCCATACTCAAACTCCGTTTATTTTTGCTCTATTAATTGAATCATAGTAGCTAAATCTTTCTCGGCAAAGCCATTTTTTTGGTGAGTTTGTAGCTGTAATAGAGCTTTTTGTGCAACTGGGATATCTAAATTAACATTGTTAGCCAATGTTACTGCGTTGTTAAGATCCTTTGATAATGTTTGAACTTTCCATTGAACAGGTTCAAAGGTATGAGTTGCCATACGTGGGGTGAGAATTTGAAAAGGTTTTGAATCTGCAAATCCACCTGCTAAGGCTGGAGCGAGCAAAGTCGTATCTACACCAGCTCGGTCTGCAAGAGCAACAGCTTCTGCAATAAGAGCACTGTTGGCTGCAACAATGAGTTGATTGCAGATTTTGGTGGCTTGGCCAGTTCCTGTGTCTCCCATTCGTGTTACACGTTGAGATAAGACATTATAAACAGGCGTTAATTCTGTAATGGTTTGAGCATCACCACCTGCAAAAATAACAAGTGTGCCTTGTTCGGCACCAGCTGTTCCACCTGATACGGGTGAATCAATCCATGTAACGTCATGCGCGGAAGCTGCTTGAGCAAGTGTTTTTGTTGCAGCAACAGATAAGCTTGAGAAATCCACAATAACTTGTTTAGCTTTTAAGTTGGGCTGAATTTTTTCAAATACTGCCTCTACGGCTTTGTCGTCTGCTAGACAGATTAAAATAACAGGATATTCGCCAATATTTATAAGATCTAGAGGCTGTGCGCCGATATCAATCAGTTCTTCACATGCAGAAGGGGTTCGATTCCAAACCGCAACTTGAAAGCCAGCTTGAATAAGGCGGGTTGCCATGCGGCTCCCCATAAGCCCTATACCTAAAAAAGCAATAGGGGTGTTGCGATCAAAATTCATAATCTAAGCTCTTTATTTATATTGGCGTGGTAAAAAATTAACTTCCGGATGTTTGTCTTTTTTACGAGCAAGTTTGCTATTTTTACCAAGTAATAATTTAAGTTGCCAGATTTTTTCTAGACGTAATGATTTTTCTGGTTGGTGTTCCATTGCATCAAGTACACGTTTTGCAGCAGTGAGAGCATCGGGTGAGCGTTGTAACATTTCAGTGGCAATTTCATTTGCTTTTTCTAGCGGAGAGTCACTTAAATGAGTTACAAGACCAATTTCTTTTGCATAATTTCCATTGAAAACACGAGCGGTTAAGGTGAGTTCTTTTGCAAGATCAACGCCAATTAGTCCCTTCAATGAACGAGTAAGTCCCATGTCTGGCACTAAGCCCCAACGGCTTTCCATAATCGACATTTTAGTGTCTGGATGAGAAATGCGAATATCAGCTGCTAAGGCAAGTTGCATTCCGGCACCAAAACAATATCCTTCAAGAGCTGCAATCACAGGTACAGGTAAATTTTGCCAAATCAGGAATGCTTTCTGGAATAGGCTTTGTCCGGGTTTCACAAGCTCCCAAATGGCAAAGGCAGAATTTTTCGGATTATTCAGATCAGATAAATCAATTCCAGCACTAAAAACTTGTGCTTCACCTGTCAAAATCACACAGCGGATCTCTCTATCTTTTTTAATGGCTTTTGCTGTTGAAACGAGTTCTTTGAGAAGGGCAAAACTCATGGCGTTACGTTTATCAGGACGGTTTAGATAAACTGTTGCAATGCCATTATTCTTTTCAATACGTAAAAGTGCCATGAAATTCCCGCTTATTTTTTTATCGATAAGCGGAGCATAACATGGCTGTAATTTGGAAACATGACAGCTCAGTCATGCCTATTTAGTCGGTCTGTTAGTCAGGGATTACTAAGATTTGATGAGCAGCACTTTCTACTTCTTTGACAACAAGTCCTAACTCATCAAAGCGTCTCATAACTTCTTCAATAAAGCTTTCATCGGCTATACGGCGTTCTTTGCGTAGTGTTGAAACAAATTGCTCAAAGTCACCGGTCACTTGTTGTAGTTTTGGAGTCCCTACATAGCGTGTAGCGCCATAAAGACGATGTAAAACATGCTCAAGTTGAGGGAAGTCTTCAAGCTCAATAAGCTGCTGCATTTCGTCTAGCTCAGTTGGGAAACTATCAACTAACATTTTAAGTAAATCTTGAGCAAGATCTTCTTTGTTTGCTGCAAGCTGCAAGCTTTGTTGCCAGTTTAGAATTTCTGGGTCTAATGCTTCTGCAACGACATGATGGTCTTTATCTGGAGCTTTTGCTGTAAAGTTGTTTTTAGTCCATTGCGTTAGAATCTGGATAATTTGTTCCATTTGAATTGGCTTGGTGACATAGTCATTCATGCCGACTTTGAGAAGTTTTTGTTTTTCATCGGCAAGGGCATGGGCTGTTAATGCAATAATTGGAAGTTGCATTTCACCATCTAAAGTCGACTCTAATGAACGAATAGCGCGAGTTGTATCAATACCTGACATAACAGGCATTTGAATATCCATAAACACTAAATCAAATGGTTTGAGTTTCTGATCGATTCGCTCTTGAATCAGATTAAGCGCTTCTTGACCACTGATTGCTTTAGTTGTTCTAACGTTAAGTTCACCCAGTAGGGCTTCTAAAACAATTAAGTTAGGTAAATGGTCATCCACTGCCAGAATGTGTAAACCCTGACCATTAAAGTCTTGTTGTTCCTCTTCAAAAATAGGCTGATCATTTAATAATTGAATGAGTCCGCTTCGGCTGAGTGGTTGATAGAGAGGACGAGCACGATATTCAGTGAGCATGTTTGGCTCAAGCGTCATTTGATAGCCATAAACTGCCAAATTACCTTGATAACGACTACGAATTTCTTTTAATAACGCTTCAGTATCACCACTATGGTCAACAATGAGCCATGTATTATCTTTCTGATCAAGATGCTTTAAGCGGCTAAACAAGTCCAGAATCGATTGCGTCTCGATGTGAGGAACATGATAGTTCTCAAGGTAATAACGTAAAACACTTGCTGTAGCGGGGTGGGCAAGATAAGACACCACTTGTAAATGTTCAAAGTGCGGGTGTTCAATCTCGTAATCTTCATCTACTACAAATTGTGCGGTAAACCAGAAGGTTGAACCTTTTTCTGTTGGAGCACGTTCCTGATTGTCCTCAAAGCCAATTTGGCCATGCATGAGATGAACGAGCTGTTTAGAGATCGCAAGACCTAAACCTGTACCGCCAAATTGACGTGTAACGGATGCATCACCTTGCGAGAATGATTCAAATAATTTTTTACGATCTGTACCGCTTAAACCAATACCACTGTCTTGAACACTAAAATGAAGTAGGCATTGTCCGATATCATCATGTTCCATACGAACACGAACAATAATTTCGCCATCTGGAGTGAATTTAATCGCATTCGAAATCAAGTTAGTCAGAATTTGTTTGAAGCGTAAAGCATCACCAATCACTTGTTGTGGAATATTGTCGGCATAGTAAAAAGCCATAGCGATATGCTTTTGGGCAGCCAGTGGAGACAGCATATCCATGACGTCAAAGACGGCTTCTTCTAAATCAAACGGCGCTGTTTCGAGCTCTAATTTACCAGCATCAATTTTTGAGAAATCTAATACATCATTAATTAATGCCAATAAATGGGCTGATGACTTGCGAATAGTTTGCAGGTAAAGATTTTGTTCGTTATTTAGGTTTTGTTGACGAAGTAATAAATGAATAAAGCCATCAATACTGTTTAAAGGCGTTCGAAGCTCATGACTAATATTGGCAAGAAAAACCGATTTGGCTTGGTTTGAAGAAATCGCTTGGTCACGTGCTTGACGATAGGTAATGTTTTGAACTTCTAAGGTATCTAGCGTTCTGCGTAAGTCTTCTTCGGTTTGTTCGGTGTGTTCTTTTAACTCTAAAAAGCTAAAGTGCAATCGTTTAACAACGTTTGCAATATCACGCTGTAATAAGCGCAATTCACCCGTACTGTTAATGACCATATGCTGGTCCAACGTGTCTGCATTTAAACGTTGCAACTGCATGCGAATTTCGTACATCGGTGCAATCCACCGACGCGAATAAAAATTCAAGCAAAGTAAAAGTAACAGTAAGGTCATTAAGCCAGTAATGACGAGGGCAATCAAAATACGGTAACGTGCCAATTCTAGTGGCTGATTATCCATTTCAATCACAAGCCAGACAGGTGCTTTTCCGGGTGTGTCGCTAATCCGCTGTCCATAAATATTGTTGTGGTTATAAGAGATTGGACCAAAAAAATTATTTTTTTCAGTAAAGTTTGGCCAATAACGATTGTCTCGATAACCGATACTTAAATAAGTCTGACCATTGCTATCAATTAACGCAGCACGTTTTAGATTTTTTTCATTAAACATGCTTTGCATGATGTGCTGAGCATGGTCATATTCATCGGGCTGTAGTTCAACTAGGTGGTATAAATCTAGTGCGATTTGATTATAGCGGGCTAAAATTGCTGAGGCATGATGTAGCTGTTGTTGTTTTACTGAATGCGAGGTTTCAGTTAAAACCAGAAAAGCACCAACACACGTTAAAATCATAATGGGCACAAAAATAAGAGCAATCAATTGCCCATATGCGTGATTCAGACGTAAGCGTTTCGATAAGGTTTTATTGAAATTAGACATGGCTACATCAGATTTATCTCTCTGTAGGGCATCTTATCACGCTTTATTTTAAAACAGACGGCATTTTATAAATGACCGAGCTTTAATCGCTTTCATGAAAAAGCATATTGAAATGGGTGCAGTACCGAGCATTTTTTCATACAATAGGCCCACCTCGATATAGGTGTTGATCATGAGTAATACACAACCTGATTTTTTAGCCGACGAATTTTTGTTAGATCACTATGTAGGTAAGACGCCTCTAGTTCGTTTGCAGCGATTAGCTTCTCATACGCAAGCGATAGTTTTAGCAAAATTGGAAGGTAATAATCCGGCAGGTTCTGTAAAAGACCGTCCTGCATATAACATGATTATGCAGGCAGAAAAACGTGGTCAAATTAAACCGGGTGATACATTAATTGAAGCAACCAGCGGTAATACAGGTATTGCTTTGGCTATGGTTGCGGCAATGCGCGGCTATAAAATGAAACTTATTATGCCGAACAATATGAGCCAAGAGCGTAAAGACGCAATGTTGGCTTATGGCGCAGAGCTGATTGAAGTGACACCACAGCAAGGAATGGAAGGTGCACGTGATTTAGCCTTACAAATGGAAAAAGAGGGTAAGGGGCACGTTTTAAATCAGTTTGGTAATCCTGATAATGTTGAAGCTCATTATCTAACGACTGGTCCTGAAATCTGGAAACAAACAGGCGGTAAAATTACCCATTTTGTGAGTTCAATGGGCACAACCGGTACCATTATGGGTGTTTCTAAATATTTAAAAGAACAAAACCCAGATATTCAAATTGTTGGTTTACAGCCTGCAGACGGATCAAGTATTGCCGGTATTCGCCGTTGGCCAAAAGAATATTTGCCTACTATTTTTGATAGTAGCCGTGTTGATCGTATTATCGATATTCCACAAATTGAAGCTGAAAAAACTATGCGTAAATTAGCTCGTATGGAAGGTGTTAGTGCTGGTACATCTTCAGGCGGTGCAGTTTGGGCATCAATCAAAATTGCAGAAGAAAATCCGGGTGCTGTTATTGTTTGCATTATCTGTGACCGTGGCGATCGCTACTTGTCTACAGGTCTGTTTTCAGTACAGGACGATAACTCATAATTGAGAGAAATAATGCGTTTCCCTACCTTAGTTTTTGATATTGAAACTTTAACTGATTTAAAAGCGGGTGCGCATTTATATCATCTTGATTTACCTGAGGCAGATGTAGAGCAAGCATTGACGAAAATCCGTCGCCAAGAATCTGGTATGGACTTTCAGCGTTTGCCTTTACATGAAATTGTTTGTATTTCTGGCTTATGGATCGATGAGTCTGGTTTTCGATTATTTTCTTTTAGTCGAGAACAATATTCTGAAGCAGAAATTTTACAGAAATTTTTATCTATTTTTGATAAGCGCCATCCGACGCTAGTAAGTTGGAATGGTTCGCAATTTGATTTACCAGTTATCCTATTTCGCGCTATGTATCATGGGCTATCTGCCCCTGGTCTGTTTGATCAAGGCGAGATTGATAGCCAGAAGCGTTTTAATAATTACCAAAACCGTTATCACCATCGCCATATAGACTTAATGGACGTTATGGCAATGTTTAATGGCCGTAATTTTCAAAAGCTTGACGATATTGCCTGTATTTTAGGTTTGCCGGGTAAGCGTGGTGAGTCGGGTTATCATGTGCCTGAATATGTTCGTAATCAACAGTGGTTAAAATTAACGAGCTATTGTGAAGGGGATGTGCTCAATACGTGGTTTATTTATTTGCGTTGGTTAGTACTAAAAGGCCAATTAAATGCAGATGAACATAACCATTGGATTAGTTCGAGTATTGAATATTTACAGACCATGCCACAGCAGGCTGATTTTCTTGAAGTATGGAAACGCACTTCAAAACATACTGAATTTACTTCTCACTATTTTAATTCTTCAGATTTTTAGGTTCATTCTTTGAAACAACAAGCCAAATCTCGCAACCTTCAACAACCAGAATATATTTTTCAGGTTGAAACACTTTCTCATGAGGGGCGGGGAATTGCGCATTATGGTTCTCATCCAGATCATCCGGCAGATAAGCATGGCAAAAAAGTTTTTATTCGTTATGCATTGCCAGGAGAAACTGTAAAAGCTCGGATTACCCATCAAGCGAAGCGTCTTGAAGAAGCTGAAATGTTGCAGTTGTTAGGAGAACCTTCATCACATCGTATCGAGGCAATTTGTCCTCATTATGGGATCTGTGGTGGATGTAGCATGCAGCATATTCACCCTGATGAACAAATCCGTTTAAAACAAAGTGTACTTCAGTCACATTTACAGCATTTTGCAGGTATTCAGCCTGAACAGTGGCTACAACCGATTCGATCTTTACAAAGCGATTATCGTCGTCGTGCTCGAATCGGTGTGCGCTATTTACCAAAACCAGATCGCTTAATTATGGGTTTTCGCGAACATCATAGTAATCGTCTAACTTCGATTCATAGCTGTAGTGTTTTGGATAAAAACTTATCAAATAGTCTGCCTGAGTTACGCACTTTACTCCAAAGTCTAAAAGGCAAAGCACATATTGGTCATGTAGAATTAGCAAAAGGTGATCATGAAGTTTCTTTATTGGTTCGTCATGTAGAAAAATTAAACAATTCTGATGTCAACCAATTAAAGCAATTTGCGTTACACAAAGGGTGGCAATTGTATTTGCAACCTAAAGGTCCGGAAAGTATTCATCGTATTGATGATGAACAAGGTGCTTTACGTTTACATTATGCCTTGGAGAGGTTTAATGTAAATTTTGCTTTTTCGCCATTGGATTTTACTCAGGTCAATGCCACAGTAAATGAACAGATGGTTCAATTGGCATGTGAATTGCTTCAGTTGCAACCAGGTGAAAAGGTACTTGATCTATTTTGCGGTTTGGGCAATTTCTCACTCCCGTTAGCACGATGTGTTGGTGAGAGTGGTCAGGTTGTCGGTGTTGAAGGGAGTGAAGAAATGGTGCAGCGAGCAACAGCTAATGCGAAATGCAATAGTTTGGTGCAAGCAACCTTCTTTTCACAAGATTTAACAAAAGATTTTTCGCATCATTCTTGGGCAAATCAAGGATTTGATGCATTATTGATTGATCCTCCTCGTGCTGGTGCATATGAAATTATGCAGTATGTATCAAATTTTGGAGCAAAAAGAATCGTTTATGTATCATGTAATCCAGCTACACTGGCAAGGGATGCGGGTGTTTTGGTCCAATATGGTTACCAGTTAAAAAAAGCAGCAGTGATGGACATGTTTACGCATACCGAACATGTTGAATCCATTGCACTATTTGAAAAAATTCAAGAGATAAACGATTAAAAACATGAGTTACATATTGAGGAGAATGGTATGGTCACAGTACGTGAACAGTTACCTGAACAACTAACCGAGTTGTCAGAGGAAACGACTGTAGAGCATGCCGCCGAAACGCAAATCGGTTTAGCCTCATGGTTGGATCGGGTGCGTGAAATATTAGATGGGGCGGAGCTTGAACAACTTGAAAAAGTCGCTCATTTAACCCTGCAAAAAGAGTTAGATTCAACGGTTAATCATCGTTCCAATACTTTTGCTACAGGCGTTGGAATGGCCGATATTCTGGCACATCTTCACGTAGATGAAGATACTTTATCAGCAGCAATGCTTTATCGTAGTGTGCGTGAAGGCATTACCGATATAGAAGAAGTAAAACAGAAATTCGGAGAGCAAGTTTACAACCTTGTCAAAGGTACTTTGGCAATGGGTAAACTCTCAGAACTTATTGAAAAAAATAAACGGTTAGAAGATCACTTTAATAATAATCAACGAGAACATCTAAGCGGCATTTATAAAATGCTGATTTCGGTGACCGAAGATGTTCGTGTTGTTTTAATTAAACTTGCTGAACGTACTTATTCTTTGCGAGAGCTTGCAAATTCCTCTCGTGAACGCCAAGAACGTGTAGCGCGTGAAATCCTTACTATTTATTCGCCGTTGGCACATCGACTCGGTATTGCTCAGCTTAAATGGGAACTTGAAGATCTAGCGTTTCGCTATTTGGCTCCAGATCGTTATAAAGAGATTGCTTCATTACTCAATGAAAAGCGTTTAGAGCGTGAGCATTATATTCAGTTCGTCATTGACCGTTTGAAAAATGAGTTAGCGTCTTACGGCATTGAAGCTGAAATTACAGGGCGTGCAAAACACATTTATTCGATTTATCGAAAAATGAAGAGCAAAAACCTGAGCTTCGACCAACTTTATGACATTCGTGCCTTACGTGTGTTGGTCAATAGTGTGCCAGAGTGCTACCACTCTTTAGGTATCGTACATCAAATCTGGCGTCATATTCCGCACCAGTTTGATGACTATATTACCAACCCGAAAGCCAATGGTTATCGTTCTTTGCATACGGCTGTAATTGCTGAAAATAAATCTCTTGAAGTGCAAATTCGTACTCATGAGATGCATGATGAAGCAGAGTTAGGCGTATGTTCACACTTTAACTATAAAGAAGGTTCAAAGAATACCGACCATTCTTTTAACCATCGTTTGCATTCGTTACGTGCTGTTTTAGAACACTATCAAGAACGTAATGAAACGACGGTACATCAAAACGAAGATGAAACAGAAGGCTTTGACCAGTTACAAGACTTTGAAGGCTTTGAGAAGATTTATGTTTTCAGTCGTGATGGTGATATTAAAGAGTTGCCGCGTGGTTCCACAGTTTTAGATTTTGCCTATCATGTGCATACAGAAGTAGGGAATAAGTGTTATGCAGCGCGGGTCAACCAGCGTTATGTGCCACTTACCTATACTTTAAAAACGGGTGAACAGGTTGAAATTTTAACTAAAAAAGATCGTGAACCAAACCGTGACTGGTTGGTGAACTCTCTAGGTTATATTAAAACCTCTCGTGCACGTGACAAGTTGCGTCATTGGTTTAGACAGCAAGATCGTAGTAAAAATCTTGAAGTAGGTCGAGAACTTCTTAATAAAGAGTTAGCTCGTCTTGCGATTCATCCAAAAAGTATCGACCTAAACGATTATTCATCACATTTTAATGTGAAGACTGGCGACGACATTTTGGTGAATCTGGTCAGTGGCGATATTAGCTTACATGCCCTGATTAATCAGGTGAACCGCCAAATGCATCTAGATCAGGATGAGCCTGAACTAGTACTTAAACCAACATTAAATCCACGTGCCAGCCATACGCTATCAGCACATGGCATTTTAATTGATGGTTTAGACAATGTAGAGCTCCACATCGCTCAGTGCTGTCAGCCGGTGCATGGTGAATCAATCGCTGGATATATTACTTTGAACCGTGGTGTCAGCATCCATAAAGTCATTTGTTCTGACTATCAGCGTATGATTAAGCAAGAGCCAGAGCGTGCTGTTGAAGCTGATTGGGAAATGCAGCCAACACGTGGTCAAAGCGTTCAGATTGTGGTGGAAGCTTATGATCGTCGTGGTCTGCTTAAAGACTTAACTCAAGTGATTTTCTCTGACCAAATTAATATTCGTCAGGTCAATACAATTTCTGAGGCAGATGGTATTGCTAATATGAAGTTGCTCATTGAGGTTAAAGGTTTAGCGCAGCTTTCTCGTTTATTGGCTCGCCTAGAGCAGCAACCTGGAATCATTAGTGCACGACGCATGATTCAAGGCGTTTAATAAATTAAGTAAAAAGGCTGTCAAATGACAGCCTTTTTATTGCAAATTACTTTCTAGATAAATAAATATTGGTGAGTCGATTTAGAAACTGAGGACTCAACGTTGATAGTTGATAAAGCAGTTTGGTTTTTATACCCACTGGAGTGTGGGTAGGCGTCCAAAAATGAGCCTTTTTCTCTACAAGCGTAAGCACCTGCTGAGCAATATCATTTGGTGTTAAATCTATCCCCATATTTTGAATAGTGCCTGCATCCATATTGTTAACCATTGCAGTTTGTACAAATAGTGGCATCACATCTAAAACGCGAATACCATATTTTTTCCATTCCACATCTAAACCTTCAGTAATCCCGCGAACAGCAAATTTACTGGCTGAATAAGAGATCAAATCAGCTTGACCATAAATTGCAGAAGCTGAAGAGAGGTTGATAATACGTGCAAAAGACGCTTGCTTTAAGTAAGGGAGAGCAGCGTGACAGCCATTGATTACGCCGTTTACATTAATATTTATTGTTCTTTGATGAGCTTTAATATCAGTCGTTTCAAACGCGCCAGAATATAAAACACCTGCATTATTTACCAAAATATTAAGTTCACCAGCCCATTCGGTAAATTCTTTTAATATGTGTTGCCACTGGCTGTAATCACTTACGTCTAGATAGCCGGCACGGGCATTTGAGCCTAAGTCATTTGCTAGTTCCTGAGCAAGCGATTCATTAATATCGTAAATGCCTACTTTATATCCTTGTTTGTAGAATACACGTGCAATTTCAGCCCCAATACCTTGAGCGGCACCACTAATCAGAATACTGTATCTCATCTTTTTTCTCTTTGTCAGTACAATAGTGCGACTGATTTAATCGCTTTGATTTTGATCATAACAAATTAAAATCTTAGATTGACTGACCGACTTTTTAAACTTGAGGGTTACCATGGATAAATTGCTTAAAATCATGCAAGAATTACGTGAAAAATGTCCGTGGGATCAACAACAAACCCCAATCTCACTGACTAAATATGCGATTGAAGAGGCATATGAAGTCGAGGCGGCCATTCGTCAAGGCGATATTAATGAAATTAGAAATGAGCTAGGCGATTTGTTATTACAGGTTGTGTTTCAATCACAAATGTTTAGTGAGCAAGGCGCTTTTAATTTTCAAGATGTTGTTGAGGCAATAAGTGAAAAGTTAATACGCCGTCATCCCCATGTTTTTCAGGCAGATCAATTTAATAATTTAACACCAGAACAAGTAAGTGAGCTTTGGAAACAAATTAAACAACAAGAAAAACAAGGCAAGCCGCAATCAAGATTAGATGAAATAAAGCATGGGCCAGCATTGTTGCAGGCACAAGAAATTCAAACAAATGTAGCTAAGGTTGGGTTTGATTTCGAAACGGTAGAAGATGCGTATGAAAAACTAGAAGAAGAGTTGGATGAGTTTAAGCAGGCCCTAAAAAATCAAAATATTGATGAAATTCAAGACGAATTTGGAGATTGCCTGTTTTCTTTAGTCAATGTTGGACGTAAACTTGCGATTTCAAGTGAAACATCACTTTTATCGACAATACATAAATTTAGAAGCCGTTTTGCTTTTATTGAAGATCAAGCCCAAAAACAGCAAAGAACATTAGAAGACATGACCCTGTCTGAAATGGATGAATTGTGGAATCAGGCAAAGCGGCAGTTAAAGTTAGGGGAAAAAACACATGCAATTCAGCATGAATCTTTGGAAAAATAAGCACAATATTTTCATTATTTTATTTTGGAGCGTGATTTCATCAACTTTTGTTCAGGCTCAATCTTTTGATCAAAATTTTAAGGAGTGGAAGGCTAAACAGCAGATGTATGATCAGAAGTTGAGCATGCAACACGCCTCTCATTCTAATAGTCCAAAAAGCTCAGTTATGACTGATTCATCAGGACAAATTCATTTGAATCAAGCCAATATTGATGAGCTCCAAAAGCTAAAAGGTATTGGTGAGAAAAAGGCTCAGGCAATTGTGGAATACCGTCAAAAGAATGGCGGCTTTAAAAATATTGATGAATTTAAAAACGTAAAGGGTATTGGTCTAGCCATTTTTGAAAAGAATAAAACGCGTTTGACTTTATAAATCATCTGTCTGTCAATTATCATTTCATGCGCAAACTACAGAGAATCAAATTGCCCTTTGTGTGCGTTAGAGCTATGATTAGCGACAACTTGTTATTTACGTCCTGACGTAGGAGACAGCGTCTTTTGCAAACCTTGCGAGCGTCAAAATGTGGTTTGTCCACAGCCCAACTTCCTTCTTCGATTTTAGATGTGATCGATAGCCTGACTAAAGCTGGCTATGAAGCTTATATTGTTGGGGGTGGTGTCCGTGATTTAATGCTAGGGCTTAATCCTAAAGATTTCGATGCAGTCACTAATGCAACACCTTCCCAGATTAAAGAAGTTTTTGGTCGACGTTGTCGAATCATTGGCCGTCGATTTGAATTAGCACATGTCTATTCAGGGCGTGAGCTTATTGAAGTTGCAACCTTCCGTGCTCCTCCAAAAAAAGCAGTCACCAGTGCTTCAGGCATGATTTTACGTGACAATAACTGGGGAACCATCGAACAAGACTTTGCTCGCCGTGACTTTTCAATCAATACGCTATATTACCAACCGCGTAAGAGTATTGTGCTTGATTTCTGCAAAGCAATTGACGATGTAAAAAATAAAACTCTACGTTTATTGGGCGATCCTGCACAGCGCTTCGAAGAAGACCCTGTGCGTATGCTGCGAACTTTACGTTTTGCAGCCAAGTTAAATTTCAAAATTGATTCAGATATTCTCGATATATTTGATGCAGAGATGACGCAACTATTGCGTGATGTTTCTCCGCATCGTTTATATGATGAATCTCAGAAGCTCTTTACAATGGGACATTTGGCGCGTGTTTTGCCAATGTTGATTGAGTTTGGTGTTTGGAAACAACTCTTTGCCGATATTCAGCCTAACCTCACTCCATTTATTTTAAGAGCAGCAAAGAATACAGATCAGCGTATTCAAGTGGGTAAAACAATCAACCCTGCATTTTTCTATGCAGTCTTATTGTGGCAACCATTTTTAGAGCGTTGTGAATTTTATTTATCTAAAGGTGTGGTACCAGCTGAAGCGCGTGCACAAGCTGGTTTAGATGTCTTAAAACGTCAGGCAACACGCACTGTGATTCCTCGTTTTGCAGAAACTTTTATTCGTGAAGTTTGGGAAATGCAGACCCGTTTGCTTAATCCGAAACCACAGCAAATTGAAGCATTGGCTGGACATGCGCGTTTCCGTGCTGGTTTTGACTTCTTGTTACTTCGTGAAAAGTCAGGTGATGACACGACACAGGGAATGGGAAGCTGGTGGGAAGCCTACCAAGAAATGTCGAATGACGAAAAAGAAGCTGCAATTAGCCAGTACAATCGTCAGAAAGCTAGAAACCGTCGTAAAACCGTTGCCGAACCTGTTGAAAACAATAAAGTTGAGACGGAAATCGAACCTTTGGTTGATATTCCTGAACCACGCAGCCGTCGTGGGAAAAAAGAACGTGCTCGACAAGAACAATCGATGGGTCGTTTCGTTGAAAAAGCCTCTGCTTCAGAAGCTGGGGTGATGAGCGACCATCCGATTTTGAAGCGTAAGCGAGTACAACGCGATTTAAGCCAAGTTATTTTTGGGCCAACGCAATGACAACGAAGACCTATATTGGTTTAGGAAGTAATTTGGGTGATTCGCGCCAAATCTTATCTGAAGCCATTGCTAAGCTTAAAACTTTAGGTGCAGTGAAAGTTTCTAAACTTTATCAAAGTCCACCTATGGGGCCTCAAGATCAACCAAATTATTTAAATGCAGTTGCAGAGCTAAATACCGATCTCACGCCTTTAGATTTGTTAGACCAGTTACAGCGATTTGAGCAAGAAGCTGGTCGTGTACGCCTTCGTCGTTGGGGAGAGCGTACCTTAGATCTGGATTTGCTTATATATGGTGATGAAAAAATTCAAAATGAGCGCTTAACTGTGCCACACATCGGAATTCTAGAGCGAGATTTCGTTGTAATTCCTTTATTAGATTTAGACGCTGATTTACATATTAACGATCAGCCACTTAAAAATTTAGAACTCATACAGCAGCCTACGCTGACTGTACTTGCTGATGAGTCTTGGGCTTAAAGCCTGACTTATTACGTTCTGCAAACTCCTGTAGAGGATACCATCATGATTAGTCTAAGTGACTTAAGAAAATTTAAAGCCGAAGGACGTAAGTTCTCTTGTCTAACTTGTTACGATGCGAGTATGGCAAAAGCAATGGAACTTGCTGAAATTGATACAATCTTAATTGGTGATTCTCTTGGAATGGCAATTCAAGGTCGTGACTCAACTCTACCTGTAACTGTTGAGGACATGGCTTATCATACGGCGGCGGTGCGTCGTGGTAACCAGCATGCTTTGATTATGACTGACTTACCATTTATGAGTTATGCCACCTTAAATGATGCTTTGCAAAACGCAAGAACAGTTATGCAAGCTGGTGCTCAGATGATCAAAATCGAAGGCGGCGCTTGGCTAAGTGAAACTGTACAAGTGTTAACTCGTAATGGTGTACCTGTGTGCGTACATTTAGGTTTAACTCCTCAATCTGTACACGTATTTGGCGGTTACAAATTACAAGCTAAAACACGTGAAGCAGCTGATCAACTTATTGCTGACTGTACGGCAGTGGTTGAAGCAGGTGCGGCAGTTCTATTGCTTGAATGTGTTCCTGCTCAGTTGGGACAAGAAATTGCTGAACTATTTCCAAATACACCTGTGATTGGTATTGGTGCGGGTAATGCGACTGATGGTCAGGTACTTGTAGTACAGGATATGTTGGGTTTAACTTTTGGTCGAGTTGCGCGTTTTGTCCGTAACTTTATGAAAGAACAATCTGGCGAAACAGCAATCCTAGACGCTTTTAAAGCTTTTCATGCTGCTGTGCAGGACCAGTCATTTCCAGCCAAAGAACATACTTTCCACGTTGAGCTGTAATTCATGAAAACAGAAACCACCATACAAGGTCTTGCAGCTTCTTTAAATCCTGCTAGAGCTGCGCGTAAAATTATTGGTTTTGTCCCAACAATGGGAAATCTACATGAAGGACATCTCACACTTGTTCGTGAAGCGAAAAAGTTATGTGATGTTGTAGTTGTTAGCATCTTCGTAAATCCAACTCAATTTGGACCAGGTGAAGATTTTGATAACTATCCTCGTACTTTAGAGCAAGATAGCCGTCTATTGGCCGATGTCGGCTGTGACATTATTTTTGCACCATCAGTTGAGCAAATGTACGGTACTCAGCCACGTTTAACCAATATAAGTGTTAGCCAAATTACTGATGCTTTATGTGGTAGTTCACGTCCTGGGCATTTTGATGGCGTAGCTTTGGTGGTCACCAAACTCTTTAATATTGTGCAACCTAACTATGCTTTCTTTGGTCAAAAAGATTACCAACAGTTAGCAGTGATTCGCCAGTTTGTACAAGATTTAAATATCCCGCTAGAAGTAATTGGTGTGCCAATTGTTCGTGCAGCAGATGGCTTGGCTCTTAGTTCAAGAAATGGTTATTTAAGTCCTGAGCAACGTCAGGCCGCTCCGGTTATTTATCAGAGTTTAAAGCAAGCTGAGCAACAATTACATCAAGGCAAAGATCTACAACAAGTTTTAGAAGATATCAAAACTCAGTTGACAGATAATGGGTTTGTTGTGGATTATGTCGAAGCTCGTCAGTCAAATCTGTTACCTGCTACTCAGTTTGATCGTGATATTGTGTTATTTGTCGCGGCAAAATTGGGTGCAACACGTTTGATTGATAATTTAGAAGTTGCCTTTACACCCCAATAAACAGATCAAAGGACAGCCATGCCATGAAGCGTATACTTATCGTGACAGGACAGTCTGGTTCAGGAAAATCTTCAGCTCTCCAAGTGTTAGAAGATTTGGGCTATTACTGTATTGATAATTTGCCTTTGGCATTGCTGCCCGAAATTGTGGCAAAGCTAGATCATGAAAATAATCTAGAACAGTTGGCATTAGGTGTGGATGTTCGAAGCACTCGTGCAGATATGCAAGAGTTCGATCATGTTTTTGAGCAACTACAAAAACATGGCACAGTTGATGTGATTTATCTGACTACGCAAGATCAGGATTTGATCGCACGTTTTAGTGCATCACGTCGTCCGCATCCATTAGCCAATCGTTTTAAAAGTCTGTTGCAATGTATTCATGAAGAAAAGCAGTTACTGCTCCCAATTCAGTTCCGCGCTACGGTTCATATTGATACAACAGATAAAAGTGTTCATGATCTAAAGCATATTTTACTGTCTAAATTGGGGCAGTCAGATAAGCTCATTGTGATATTGCAGTCATTTGGATATAAACATGGCATTCCTCTAGATGCTGATTATGTTTTTGATGTACGGCATTTACCAAATCCGCATTGGGATTTAGAATTGAGACGTTTTTCTGGTTTGGATGAGCCAGTAAGACAATTTTTAGAAGCAAGTCCGCAAGCAAACGAAATGTTTGATGATATTCTTCACTTCTTGAAAAAATGGCTTCCAGCATTTGCTGAAGGACATCGTCACTATATGACGATTTCTATTGGTTGTACTGGCGGTCAACATCGTTCCGTTTATATCGTAGATAGACTAAAACAAGCACTTGAGGCAGAATGGTCTGTTCAGGTCTTACACAGAGAAATGAAGCACTGGTCATGATAGACACAACTGTTGATGTAATTAATAAACTCGGTTTACATGCTCGTGCATCAGGAAAACTGATAGAGGTCACTACAAAATTTCGTTCGTCGATCCAAATTGGAAAAGGCGATCATTTAGTAGATGCAAAAAATATTATGTCTTTGCTGATGTTAGGTGCAGGTAAAGGGACCACTTTGCGATTGGTCATTGATGGTACCGACGAAGAGCAGGCATTAAATGAAGTACAGGCGTTATTCGCCGCAAAATTTTATGAGGCAGATTAATCGTGGCACGTCGTCCCCAACGTTATACTGAAGAAGATTTTGGCTCTTTAGAAGGACGTGCAAGTAAGACAGAGCAGAAAAAAGCAGTTCAACGTATGGCTGCTTTAGGTGAGCAATTAGCACAACTTTCTGTTAAACAGATTCAAAAACTTCCAGTTGATGAACGTTTAATTGATGCGTTAATGGAAGTACAGAACATTAGTTCTTTTGAAGCTCGTCGTCGTCAGTTTCAACGTATTGGTAAATTATTGCGCAATGAAGATGAGACCGTTATTTTGTCTTATCTAACTCCGCAGCAAGGCGCAAAAAAGCAGGCTCAATTGATGCGTTGGGTTGATCGTATGATCGAACAAGGTGACCCTGCAATTAATGAATTTAGTAAAATTTATAATGCTTCGGAACGTCACACCTTGCGTCAGCATGTGTTGAGAATCAAGCGTGATAAGACTCAAGAAGTGAGTGAAGCAGAGCTTGAGGCATCAAAAGGTAAATTTGTTAACTATGTGCAGCAAATTGCCTTATTGTCTGATCAAGGCTAATTGCTCTTCAATAGTAAAAAGCGACGCTCAAGGCGTCGCTTTTTTATTTATAAATTTTCAGCCCGTTCTTTTGCCCATTCACGCAAGATAAATTTCTGTAATTTACCTGTAGATGTTTTTGGAATTTCTGTAATAACCACATCTTTAGGCACTTTAAAGCGCGCTAATTCTTTTTGGCAGTGTGCAATAATTTCTTCAGGCGTTGCTGTAGTCCCCATCTTTAATTCAATAAACGCGCATGGTACTTCCTGCCAGCGCGCATCGGGTTTGGCGACTACCGCAGCGGTTAATACAGCAGGGTGTTTATACAACACATCTTCTACTTCTAAAGATGAAATGTTTTCTCCACCTGAAATAATGATGTCTTTTGAACGATCAGTAATTTTTGCATAACCATCTGGGTGACAAACAGCTAGGTCGCCCGTGTGAAACCATCCTCCAGCAAAGGCTTCTTGAGTCGCTTTAGGGTTCTTTAAATAGCCTTTCATGACAATATTGCCACGGAACATGATTTCTCCCATGGTTTGACCATCATTAGGCACAGGTTCCATAGTCTCGGGATCTAATACACGCATGCTGTCTTGTAATGGGTAGGGTACGCCTTGACGGGAATGAAGTTGGGCTTGTTCAGCAATTGATAGCTCATTCCATCCAGATTGAGAAGCACATAGGGCAGAAGGCCCATAAGTTTCTGTTAAGCCATATACATGGTTTACGTTAATCCCCATGTTTCGCATCCCTTCAATAATGGCAACAGGTGGAGCTGCCCCAGCAACCATGACTTCAACATGGTGATCAAAGTTCGTTTGTTTTTCTTTAGGTAAGTTAAGAATCATTGAAAGAACAATAGGCGCACCACAGAAATAATCAACTTTATGGGCTGCAATCAATTGCATGACTAATTCGGGATCGACTTTGCGTAAACAGATATTGGTTCCACCACTTGCTGCTATGCTCCATGCAAAACACCAGCCATTACAATGAAAGAGGGGGAGTGTCCATAAATACACAGCACGCGGTTTCATTCCACAAGCCAAGATATTGCTTGCAGCATTAAGATAAGCCCCGCGATGATGATAGACCACACCTTTAGGATTACCTGTAGTTCCAGATGTGTAATTTAAGCTAATCGCATCCCATTCATCTTCTGGTAAATGCCAAGAGAAGTTAATGTCGCCTTGAGCGATCCATTCTTCATATTCAAAGGAACCCAAAAACTGATTTTCACCTTCGTATTCCGTATCAGCTACATCAATCACAACAATGTGCTGATTCGGAATAAGTGAGAGGGCTTCTCTTGCCAAATTCACAAATTCAGGATCAACCAACAGCACTTTACTTTCAGCATGTTCCAACATGAAAGCGATTGTTTTTGCATCTAAACGTGTATTGAGGGTATTGAGTACCGCACCCGCCATAGGAACTGCAAAATGTGCTTCAATCATGGCTGGAATATTTGGCAATAAGACAGATACCGTATCATTTTTCTCAATTCCCAGTTGCTTGAGCTGAGATGCAAATTGGCAACAACGTTGGTAAGTTTCTTTCCATGAAATTTGGCGCTTACCATGAATAATTGAAGCTTGATCTGGGTAAATATAAGCCGCACGCTCTAGGTAGCGTAGAGGTGATAACGCAACAAAGTTTGCGGGTGTGCGTGGTAACTCATCATAAGCACTAACCATGTGAAACAACTCCGTGTTCTATTTTTAATTCATTCTTTGAACATATGATTTAATATTAATCAAAGCATCTATGCTTTAGTCTTAAAGAGCGATACCCTCCAGTCAAAAAATGAGCAGAAATGCTATTTTCTTCATCTTAAACCACTTGTGTTAAACATGTTTAAAAATCATCTCAATATATTTTTTAAGTCATTTATTGCTGTTTACGCGATAAGCAAAATGTATTTATGATTTTATGGACTCAAAGGTTTTCACATTGCTTGAACAAGTGTAAAATCTTTCAGGTTTTTTAACTTTGATTTACACCGTTTTTATATTTTGAGGTTCGCCTCGATCATAATCTCGCGGTGAAATGCTCCTTCGTATAGGGCATCACTCCTTAAGGATTTTTTTATGCCAATTATCACATTGCCAAATGGCGATCAAAAGAGTTTTGATCACGCTGTATCTGTTATGGAAGTTGCCCAAAGTATTGGGCCTGGTCTAGCAAAAAATACTGTTGCTGGCCGTGTAAATGATCGCTTAGTTGATGCATGTGACTTAATTACCGAAGATTCGACCTTACAAATTATCACTCCAAAAGATGAGGAAGGTCTTGAAATTATTCGCCACTCTTGTGCACACCTTGTAGGGCATGCTGTTAAACAGCTTTTCCCGGAAGCCAAGATGGTGATTGGTCCAGTCATTGAAGAAGGTTTTTACTACGACATCTGGATGCCACGTCCTTTTACTTTGGATGATATGGCAGCTATCGAAGAGCGCATGAAAAAGCTCATCGATCAAGATTATGATGTCGTTAAAAAAATGACACCACGTGATGAAGTTATTGCTGAATTTACTGCGCGTGGCGAAGAATATAAATTACGCTTGATTGCAGACATGCCTGAAGAAACACAAATGGGCTTGTACTACCATCAAGATTATTTGGATATGTGCCGTGGTCCACACGTACCGAATACCAAATTCTTAAAATCGTTCAAGCTCACTAAAATCTCTGGTGCATACTGGCGTGGTGATGCGAAGAACGAACAGCTTCAACGTATTTATGGTACAGCTTGGGCAGACAAAAAACAGCTCGCTGCATATATCAAGCGTATCGAAGAAGCTGAAAAGCGTGACCATCGTAAAATTGGTAAAGCTTTAGACTTGTTCCATATGCAAGAAGAAGCACCGGGTATGGTGTTCTGGCATCCAAATGGCTGGACTATTTATCAAGTACTTGAACAATACATGCGTAAAGTTCAGCAAGACAATGGTTACCTTGAGATTAAAACACCACAAATTGTAGACTTTACATTGTGGGAAAAATCAGGACATGCGGCCAACTACGCAGACAACATGTTTACGACTCATTCTGAAAATCGTAACTATGCGGTTAAGCCAATGAACTGCCCATGTCATGTGCAAGTGTTCAACCAAGGTTTGAAGTCTTACCGTGATCTACCGATTCGTTTAGCAGAGTTTGGTTCTTGTCATCGTAACGAACCATCAGGTTCTTTACACGGCATTATGCGTGTACGTGGCTTTACACAAGATGACGCACATATTTTCTGTACTAAAGAGCAGATCGGTCAAGAAGTTGCTGACTTTATTAAGCTGACTTTAGAAGTTTATAAAGATTTTGGCTTTGAAGAAGTGCAAATGAAACTTTCTACACGTCCAGAAAAACGTGTGGGTGATGATGCACTTTGGGATATGGCTGAAAAATCTTTAGCAGATGCTTTAGATGCAGCGGGTCTCGAATGGGAATTACAACCTGGTGAAGGCGCGTTCTACGGTCCGAAAATTGAATTCTCATTGAAAGACTGTCTCGGACGTGTATGGCAGTGTGGTACTATTCAGTGTGACTTCAACTTACCAGAACGTTTAGATGCGTCTTATGTGACTGAAGACAATGATCGTGATCAGCCTGTAATGTTGCATCGTGCAATTCTTGGCAGTTTTGAGCGTTTTATTGGTATACTAATTGAACACTACGCTGGTTTCATGCCACCTTGGTTGTCGCCGTTACAAGCATGTGTCATGAATATTACCGACTCTCAAGCTGAAGCTTGTGAGAAAGTCGTAGCAAAACTCAAAGAAAATGGCCTTCGTGCTATTTCTGACTTGAGAAATGAAAAAATCGGATTTAAGATTCGTGAGCGTACTCTAGAGCGTATTCCTTACCTATTAGTTCTTGGTGATCGAGAAGTTGAAGAAGGTACAGTGAATGTGCGTACCCGCTCAGGAAAAAATTTAGGTACTATGTCAGTAGATGCATTCATTGACTTAGTGAAGTCTGCCGTCGCCGAACGTGGCCGGTATATTGTGGAGTAAGAAAGATTAAACAGCCTGACCGTAACCAACAACAAGGTGCAAAAAGCAACCGTCCAGCAATTAACGACGAGATCCGTGCAAAAGAAGTACGCCTCGTTGGTGCTGACGGTGAGCAAAAAGGAATTGTTTCATTAAATGAAGCACTGCGCGCTGCTGAAGAGGCAGATCTTGACCTAGTTGAGATCGTTGCAAACGCCGAGCCGCCTGTTTGTAAAATTATGGATTACAACAAGCACTTGTTTGACCTTAAGCAGAAGCAAAAAGATGCGAAGAAAAAACAGCATCAAGTGCAAGTGAAGGAAATCAAACTGCGCCCTGCAACTGATGTTGGTGATTATCAAGTTAAGCTTCGTGCTATTTTGAAATTCCTTGAAGAAGGAAACAAAGTGAAAATCACTTTACGTTTCCGTGGTCGTGAAATGGCTCACCAACAACTTGGCTTAGCTCAATTACAAAAAATTGAAGCGGATGTCGCTGAGTTTGGGGTTGTGGAACAAGCACCTAAAATGGAAGGCCGTCAAATGGGTATGTTACTTGGACCGAAAAAGAAAAAGTAATACTCAAAAAAAGCACTGCAAAAGCAGTGCTTTTTTATATCCTTATCATAATAAAAAAAGATGATTTAATTTTCTCTGTTCAGTTTTATTTAAGACAATTGCTATATCTTTTAAAAGAAATTCAATTCTTGAATTTTATGTATTTTTTAGTGTTGGAAATCTCATCGTCCCTCTTAAAACATGCTATAACGCAAGACGCAGTCATGATAACGATGAATAGGAAAATAGAATGATTGATCTATATTATTGGGGAACTCCCAATGGACATAAAATCACAATTGCCTTAGAAGAAATGGGACTAGACTACACTCTTTACCCAATCAATATTTTAGAAAATGATCAATTTCAACCAGACTTTCTGAGAATTTCTCCAAATAATAAAATTCCGGCGATTGTTGACCAAGATGGACCTCGTGGTGAGCCAATTTCAATATTTGAATCAGGTGCGATCCTGCAATATCTAGGTCGAAAAACTGGATTATTTTATCCAACTGATGAGCAAGAGCGAGTTGAAGTTGAACAATGGCTCATGTGGCAAATGGGTGGGCTAGGGCCTATGCTAGGGCAGAATCATCATTTTAACCGCTTTGCACCAGAAAAAATTCCATACGCTATAGACCGCTATGTAAATGAGACTAAGCGCTTATATGGTGTGCTGAATAAGCAGCTCATTGGCCAGAAGTTTGTTGCGGGTGAATACTCGATTGCTGATATGGCAATTTTACCTTGGATCTTGCGCTATGAATGGCAAGGTATTCAGCTAGAGGATTATCCTTATGTGCAAGAATATATTGTTCGCTTGACGGCACGTCCTGCGGTACAAAAAGCACTATCAATTAAAGTTATTTAACTTTTATTGGTAGCGTAATGAATAAAGTGAAAGGTGATTTGGTCTAATTTAATATGCTAAGTTACTTTTTACTTTTTTTGAGTGCGTTTGGGGCGGCTACATTATTACCGTTACAATCAGAAGCTGTGCTCGCCACCTTATTATTAAAAAAAGAATATTCTGCTTTTCTTCTCATTTCTATTGCCACCTTCGGAAATGTACTGGGCTCGTGTGTGAACTGGTGGCTTGGTTTAAAAATAGAGCAGTTTAAACACAAAAAGTGGTTCCCAGTTTCTGAAAAACGTTTAGAACAAGCTCAGCGTTTTTATCATAAGTATGGGTTTTATTCGCTGCTTCTAAGTTGGACACCTGTGATTGGTGACCCAATTACTTTAGTTGCGGGCTTATTCAAAGAAAATTTTTGGCGCTTTTTAATTATAGTTTTGATTGCTAAAGCAGGACGCTATATTTTTATTTATTGGATGATTACAGATTTTATTTAAGATAAAAGCATCCGAAGATGCTTCTATTAAAACGATTTAATTAGTCTTCTGAGCTTTTAGTAATATCGACTTTAAATAGATCATTGGTTTTTAGCCAACAGAAGGTGACCACTGCAAGTGTCATACAACCACCAAAAATGGTCGCTGCAATAGTTCCTAAATATTTAGCTGCCAGCCCTGACTCAAATGCACCAAGCTCATTACTAGATGAGACGAACATCCCGTTTACGGCAGCAACGCGTCCACGCATATTTTCTGGCGGAAAAATTTGCAAAATGGTTTGTCTAACCACAACTGAAATGCTGTCACAAGCACCTGTCATAGCCAACGCAAATAGTGATAACCACATGTTGTTTGAGAATGCGAAAAGAATCGTGAAAACACCAAATCCTGCAACAGCAAGTAGCATGTTACGCCATGCATGTTGAGTTGGTGGGAAGCGAGTCAAAGCAATCATAGTGACGAGCGCTCCAATAGAGGGTGCCGCACGTAAATATCCCAGTCCTTCTGGGCCGACTTTTAAGATATCTTCTGCAAAAATTGGTAATAATGCGATGACTCCACCAAATAAAACAGAAGCTAAATCAAGAGAAATTGCCCAAAGAACAATTTTAGTTTTCCAGATAAAACGGAAACCATCTCCTAAACTTTCTAAAACATTAGCAGTTTCAATTTTAGGGAAAGTACGCTTATGCAATAGGTTAATTAAGATAAAACAAATAGCAAGTAAAACCGCAACACTAAATAAGCTTGTTTCTCGGCCTAAATAGGCAAGCATGAAACCACCAAGCATTGGCCCGATAATTACACCACTTTGCCAACCGATTGTCGTCCATGTTGCACCATTTGCATACAGTTCACGAGGTATCAAAAATGGTTTTAAAGACGTTGCAGAAGGATTGTAAAAGCCACGAATTGTACCCAAACCAAAAATAACAGCATAAATACCCCATGAAAGGAAATTTACGCTGATATGACCTAGACCATGCAGATGGAACAGCGACCATAGTACTAAAGGAAGAGGAACCGAGAAAAATAAACAGATTTTCATAATAATCTGTTTATTAAACCTATCTGCAAAATAGCCACCCCAAAGAGAAAGAGCAATAAAAGGAATGGCTTCTGCAAGTCCTATTAAACCTAGAGTCAGAGGATCTTTGGTGATTTGATAGAGTGAGTAAGCAACAATAATTTCTTGAATCAGAATTGCTAAAGTTAAGCAAAATTGATTAATCGTAACAATTGAGAAATCTCTGTAGCGTAAGGCAGCAAATGCATCATGTTTCTGCATTAGGAATATCGTATGTTGATAATTTGATCGTATTATAAATGGAAAAAAGCGCAGGTGCTTTATTTATTATTGATATTGCTAACACCGTGGAAGGCGAAAAAGTCTTTCTTTGCATCATAAAAACAGTAACTAATAGTTTTAATTTTAGTCAGCATACTATAAAATACGCGCTTCCTTACCTGCAGGTCGATTTTGCAATGGTGCGATCGTGCCGAACAGGTGCCCAAAAGAGGTTACTATGGCTAAGTTAAAAACTCGCCGTGGTGCAGCTAAACGCTTCAAAGCGACTGCAAACGGTTTTAAGCGCAAACAAGCATTCAAGCGCCACATTTTGACCAAAAAATCTGCTAAACGTATCCGTCAATTACGCGGCTGTGTAATGGTTCATGTTTCTGACATGAATTCAGTTCGTCGTATGTGCCCATACATCTAAGGAGATTATAAATGGCTCGTGTAAAACGTGGTGTAGTGGCTCATCGTCGTCACAAAAAAATTCTTGCTCGCGCTAAAGGTTACTACGGTGCTCGTTCACGCGTTTACCGCGTAGCGTTCCAAGCGGTAATCAAAGCTGGTCAATACGCTTACCGTGACCGCCGTCAAAAGAAACGTCAATTCCGTGCTCTATGGATTGCGCGTATCAATGCTGGTGCTCGTCAAAACGGTTTGTCTTACAGCCGTATGATCGATGGCTTGAAAAAAGCTCAAGTGATCATCGACCGTCGCGTATTAGCTGACATCGCTATGCATGATGCAGTAGCATTTGCTGCTTTAGCTGAAAAAGCTAAAGGTGCATTAGCTGCATAAGCTTAGAGATTCAAAGAAAGACCGCTTTTTAGCGGTCTTTTTTATTTTTAGTGGTTCTATTTTAAAAAGAGATAACAATCAGAGATAAAAGATAAAAGATAAAAGATAAAAGACGAAAGATGAAAGACGAAAAATTTCTAAATGATTTAATTCAAAAAGTACAGCAAGGTCATCAGGTCAAATATTTATATTTCTGGGGGCATATTCCTAAGAAAGCTGATGTTGTTGATAAGAGTTGTTTTAGTCAGTGGTTTCCTGCGCAATTTGAAGTAGAGGGTATTAAATACTTTACTGCTGAACACTATATGATGGCGCAGAAAGCAAAATTATTTAATGATGAAGAAATTTTTGCACGAATTTTGCAAGTTAAACATCCTAATGAAGCGAAACAGCTAGGTCGTAAAGTGCGTAATTATGATGAACAGGTATGGCAAGAAAAGCGTTTTGACATCGTGGTGCGAGCAAACTCTGCTAAATTCTCTCAGCATTCGGAATTGAAAAAATTCTTATTAGCAACGAAAGATCGTATTTTAGTTGAAGCATCTCCAGTCGATAAAATTGGGGGAATTGGTATGGCGCAAGACCATCCACATATTCAAGATCCATCTCTATGGCAAGGACTAAATTTGTTGGGTTTTGCTTTAATGCATGTTCGAGAGCGACTTTGAACTAAGTAGGTTGGTGTGAGACCAATCAATACTTCACTTTAAAAATAGTGGTGTGAGGAAAGTGAATTGAAATCATTAAATGACATGGATATTCGTATAGCATCACTTAAGGATGCATTATCTATTGCAGAAGTACATGTACAGGGCTGGAAAGAAACCTATACAGGTATAATTAAGCAAGAAATATTAGATGAGCTTAAAGTACTAGATAAAGAACAATTATGGAAAGAAATAGCCCAAAGCCCTGATCATAAGTTATTTGTCTATACTGAAAATGGGTTCGTGAAAGGCTTTCTCGATGGTTATTTAAATCCAGAGAATAATATTGCTGAAATTATGGCTTTTTATCTTTTAAAAGAAGTTCAAAAGCAAAGCATTGGACGTGAGTTATTTCAAAAGTTCTACCAATGTGCTTTAAATCAAGGATACAGTTTTATTCGCTTAGAAGTCTTTAATAAAAATCCAAGTCGTTTCTTCTACGAAAAAATGGGAGCTAAATTAATTGGGGAAACCGAACTACCTGAGTTCGGCCCCGAAATAACAGAGTTATTTTATCAATGGGAACTCTAATCTTTAAAGACCAAAATAATAAGCCAAAGCGCAAATAATAATCGTCAAAACAATCAGCTTAATAACGCCTAAACCATTGCCTTTATGGTGGTGAGACTTAAGATGCTGTGGATTTTCATTTGATTGTTCAAATGGAGAAGGTTTAACTACAGGCACCATCTGAGCTGTCTGATAATGGTTGGCAACTTTCACAATAAGCTTGGCGAACAAATCATCAGTTTTTTGTGTAAAGTTTCTTAGGTTGATGAGCTGTTCTTGATCTAGTTCTTCTCCTAAAGGATCATTTGCAAGGCGTTTCTTTTGTTCTAAATAATTGGCTAATGCTTGTGTACGAGATAAAAGTTGATGAGCATAATCTGCGGGATAATTCTCTGGAATTAATGCAAGTTTTGGCTCTAAGCTTTTAATATTTGTACCATCAAAAACAGCTTTTTGAAATTCTGGTTCCTCAAAGCCTGCTGCGTACTTACTCTGGAATAATTCACTCTCCATAAAATCGGCTATTTCTTGCCATGGCGGATTTTTTAAATCAACTTCAATTTTTTTTGATAATTTTTCATTGAGTTCAAAACGCCAGAAAGTTTCTAAACGAAGCTCACAGGTTTGTGAGGCAGGGGCTTCGAATTCATTATCATTGTTATACCATTCGGCAAGCTCATGGCCAAAAATCCATGCAAACTTCTTATCGTTTTGATGACTCACAATAAAATGAGTATAAGGTAAGAGCTCGACATTGCTATTCGGATTTTGCTCTTCATTGAGAAGGCTTGATAAATGTAAGCTAAGCTTTGTGGTACCTTGTTTTTTTAATGCTTCTAGCCAAACTTGGAAGTGTTGAGCCAATAAATGCTGAGAAGTTAAGTCACGAAACTGAAAACTATGATGGTCGAAAATATGATGTTGTCGCCATTGGTTAAAGCTTAAATTCTGACGGAGGTATTCATTACCATATGTCACAAGCGTAAGTTGTTGTTTCCAAATCTGATTAAGCGCCATAATAGTTGATCTCATTGACGATGCTATTATCTTATACGTTTTGTCTTTTTGTTGCCTAATACATTTTTCATGATGGATAAACTTCATCAATTCGATGAAAAACTGTTAGAATGCAGTGTTTTATTATATTTTTTAAATTTGTTGCTTTGAGAGTTAATATGTCACTGGAAGCCCTGACCACAGAAGCGCTTGCTGCCATTGCAGCAGCTCAAGACCTTGTTGCACTTGATCAGGTGCGTGTGCAATTTACAGGGAAAAAAAGCCAGCTTGCAGAACAATCGAAAGCATTAGGGAAAATGGACCCTGAAGAACGTAAAGTACAAGGTGCTGCGATTCATGCTGTTCGAGAAACAATTAATACTGCATTAACAGAACGTCAAGCGGCACTACAACAGGCAGCACTTGCACAAAAGCTAGCAAGTGAAACGATTGATATTACATTGCCGGGCCGTGGTCAACGTATTGGTACAGTTCATCCTGTTACTCAGGTACAAGAGCGAATTTGTCAGTTCTTCACTAAAGCTGGTTTTACAGTTGCAACCGGTCCAGAAGTTGAAGATGACTATCACAATTTCGAAGCATTAAATATTCCTGGTCACCATCCGGCACGTGCTATGCACGATACTTTCTACTTTGATGCTACTCACTTGCTACGTACGCATACCTCTGGGGTACAGATTCGTACAATGGAGACGAGTGAGCCGCCAATTCGTATCGTATGCCCTGGCCGTGTTTACCGTTGTGATTCGGATCAAACGCATTCACCAATGTTCCACCAGATCGAAGGCTTATATGTTGCTGAGAACACAAGCTTTGCTGAATTAAAAGGTTTATTGATTAACCTACTGAATGAATTTTTTGAGAAAGATTTAAAAGTACGTTTCCGTCCTTCATATTTCCCATTTACAGAGCCTAGTGCAGAAGTAGATATCATGGATGAGCGTGGACGTTGGTTAGAAGTTTTAGGCTGTGGCATGGTACATCCAAATGTATTGCGTGCTGCGGGTATTGATCCTGATAAATACAAAGGCTTTGCTTTTGGTTTAGGGGTAGAGCGTTTTGCAATGTTGCGTTATGGCATTAATGATTTGCGTATGTTCTATCAAAATGATGTGCGTTTCTTACGCCAATTTGCCTAACATTTTTTCAGGATTAAAAAAGGTTTATAAAGATGAAGATTAGCGAAAATTGGCTACGCACATGGGTTAACCCGGCAATTGATAGTGAGACATTGTCTGATCAGTTAACTATGCTTGGTCTTGAAGTTGATGAACTTGCACCTGTTGCTAAGCCATTTACTGGCGTCGTGGTCGGCGAAGTTTTAACAGTTGAGCAGCATCCAGATGCAGATCGTTTGCGTGTAACGACAGTTAATATTGGTTCGGGCGAGCCTTTACAAATTGTTTGTGGGGCACCGAATGTTCGTGCTGGCATGAAAGCTCCAGTTGCAACGATTGGTGCTGTATTACCGGGTGATTTCAAAATCAAAAAAGGTAAACTTCGTGGAGTTGAGTCACAAGGCATGCTTTGTGGTGCTTCTGAAATTGATCTTGAAGATAAAATCGATGGTTTGCTTGAGTTACCTGCTGATGCTCCAGTAGGGATAAATATCCGTGAATACTTAAAACTCGATGATAACGTCATCGATATCAGTATTACACCAAACCGTGGTGACTGTTTCAGTATCCGTGGTATCGCTCGTGAGATTGCAGTAATTAACCAACTGCAAATGAATGAACCTGATATTAAATCAGTTGAAGCGACAATTGCTGATGAGAAGAAAGTAGTGATCAGCACTGAAGGTACTCCACGCTATTTAGGACGTGTAATTAAAAACGTTAATGTAAAAGCTGCTACTCCTGAGTGGATGGAGCAGGCTTTAGCTCGTTCAGGAATTCGCACGCACAGTATTTTGGTTGATGTGACGAACTATGTCCTTATGGAACTGGGTCAGCCAATGCATGCTTTCGATTTAGCTAAAATCGAAGGGACTGTACATGTGCGTCAAGCTCAGCCACAAGAAAAATTACAACTCCTTAATGATCAAGAAGTTGAATTACAAGAAGATATTATGGTGATTGCTGATGACCAGAAAGCTTTGGCAATTGCTGGAATTATGGGTGGTTTAGCATCAAGCGTAACTGATGATACTACCGATATCTTCCTAGAAAGTGCTTTCTTCGCGCCACTTGCTATTGCTGGACGTGCTCGTCGTTTTGGCTTGCATACTGATTCTTCACAGCGTTATGAACGTGGTGTAGATTTTGAGTTGCCGTTAATTGCCATGAACCGTGCTTCGCAGCTTATTCAAGAGTTGGCAGGTGGTGAATTTGGTCCAATTACTGTGGCTGAAAAAACTGAAATTTTACCAAAGCGTGAAGCAATTGAACTGAAACAAGCTCAGGTAGACCAATTGTTGGGATATCAATTGACGGCTGATTTCATTGCAGATGCTTTAACTCGACTAGGGTGTGAAGTAACTGTTAAAGCTGAAGGTGAGTGGAATGTAGTACCTCCATCACATCGCTATGACATGGCTATTTATCAAGACTTAATTGAAGAAGTGGCACGTATTGATGGTTATGACAATATCCAAATTAGCTTACCAAGCATGGATGTTCAATTAGCTAAATATCAAGACCGATTTGAAATTGCAGAGTTACGCCAAACTATCGTGACTTTAGGTTATCAAGAAGCAATTAGTTTTAGCTTTGCTGATGCAAAACTTGAAAAGCAATTGAACCCGCAAGTAAATCCGTTAATGCTAGCAAATCCAATTTCAAGTGATTTGGCTGCAATGCGTAGTACTCTACTTTCAAGTTTAATCCCTTGCGTACAATATAATCTCAATCGTCAACAAAGTCGTGTTCGTTTCTTTGAATTAGGACTTCGTTTTGATTATCAAAATGCTAAGAGTATTGAAGATCTAAAACAGATTCCGACTTTAGCTCTAGTGGCAGTTGGCTCGCAACAACCAGAATCTTGGCATGTGAAGCCTCAACCAATGGATTTCTTTGACTTCAAAGGAGAGATAGAAGAGATTTTGGCTGCTGGTCGTGTCAAAGTTGAATATGTACGTTCTGAGCGTGCATGGTTGCATCCGGGGCAGTCTGCTGAAATTTTAGTTGATGGACAATCAATTGGTTATTTAGGACGTTTGCATCCATCTCTAGAAAATGAGCTTGATTTAACAACAACGTGGGTTGCTGAACTCGATCAAACAGCCGTTTTGCAATCTTATGTATCTAATTTTACAGAATTATCACGTTTTCCTTCGATCAGACGTGATATTGCGCTTTTAATCTCTGATAATATAAATGTTAGAGATATTCAGCAGTTAATCGAAAAAACTGGTGGAGAGCTTTTAGACTCTACATGGTTATTCGATGTGTATACGGGGCAGGGTGTCGAAGAAGGTAAGCGCTCATTGGCGTTTGCATTATTATGGCAACATCCTTCACGTACGCTTGAAGATGCTGAAATTAAATCTGGTATGGACAATATAATCCAAGTGTTGGAAAACACTTATCAAGCGACATTGAGGGCCTCATGACAGCATTAACTAAAGCAGACATGGCTGATCATTTAAGTGAGTTAACCAGCTTAAATCGCCGTGAAGCAAAACAAATGGTCGAGTTGTTCTTTGACGAGATTAGCCAAGCACTTATTGCAGGGGAGCAGGTTAAGCTTTCTGGTTTTGGTAATTTCGAGTTAAGAGATAAACGCGAACGTCCAGGACGTAACCCTAAGACAGGTGAAGAAATTCCAATTTCAGCACGTAGGGTAGTGACCTTCAGAGCGGGTCAGAAGTTTAGACAACGCGTTGGAAATGAGCAGATCGATTGATCTGCTTTTTTTATATTTTAAATAGCTTTATATAGTTTATTGGGCAGCAATATAGGACCGCTTAATCTTAGAAAATCAAAATTTAGATATAAAAAAAGAGGACAAAATGTCCTCTTTTTTATCTAATCTAGAATATAGATTAGTGTGCAGCAGAAGCAGCAGCAACGTCAGAAGCAGCAGCAGCAACGTCAGAAGCAGCGGCAGCAGTTTCAGAAGCAGCAGCGTCAACAGCTACAGCAGCTTCAGAAGCAGCTTCAGTAGCTTCAGAAGCAGCAGCTACAGCTTCAGAAGCAGCAGCAGGAGCTTCTTCTTTCTTAGAACAACCAACGAAAGCTAAAGTAGCAGCAACAGCAGCAGCAACAGCGAATTTTTTGAATAACATGGCATCACTCTCACAAAAAAGATTTGAGATTAAAAAAACCTAAGTTGGACTGTTTTGCTTTTATTATTCCTAAAACGTAGCTAGGTAACAACGCATGGAGCAGTCTAACTGGTCTGCCGCTATGCTATCACTGCAAATGCTGAAATACTACTGTCGTCTGTCAAAAAAACGTATGAAAAAGAGAAAAACAGACTGTTTTTTAACAGAAAAAAACAATTAATCAGCTCGTGTATATTGGAAAAGGTAGAGGTAAGCTACTAAAAAAACTAAGCTTTTTTATGCAAAAATATTTATTATCAAAAGCTTATAAATAATTTTACATAAAAATAAGCAAAATGTATTTTTGTGTAAAGCTTGTCAACCAAATAAAAAGCCACTCAAAAGAGTGGCTTTTTTTGAAGGCTTAATTACTTAAGTTGAAGCTTTACGTTTCATTTGATCAAAGAAATCATCATTTGTTTTGGTTTCTTTCATGCGGTCAAGTAAGAATTCCATTGCTGCCAATTCATCCATAGGGTGAAGTAGCTTACGAAGAATCCATACTTTACGTAATTTATCTTCATCCATTAAACGCTCTTCACGACGTGTGCCAGATTTTTTGATATTCATAGCAGGGAAGACACGTTTTTCAGCAATACGGCGATCAAGCGTAATCTCTTGGTTACCTGTACCTTTGAACTCTTCATAAATTACATCATCCATTTTACTGCCTGTTTCAATCAAAGCAGTAGAGATGATCGTAAGTGAACCACCTTCTTCGATATTACGCGCAGCACCAAAGAAACGTTTAGGGCGCTCTAATGCATGAGCGTCTACACCGCCAGTTAACACTTTGCCTGATGATGGGATTACTGTGTTGTAAGCACGTGCAAGGCGGGTAATAGAGTCAAGAAGAATCACAACATCTTTTTTATGTTCAACAAGACGTTTAGCTTTTTCAATTACCATTTCTGCAACTTGTACATGGCGAGCTGGTGCTTCATCAAAGGTTGACGCAATAACTTCCCCGCGAACAGTACGCTCCATTTCGGTTACTTCTTCTGGACGTTCGTCAATTAATAGAACGATCAGGAATACTTCTGGATTGTTTCTAACAATCGATTGAGCAATATTTTGAAGTAACATTGTTTTACCCGCTTTCGGCGGTGCAACAATAATAGAACGTTGGCCTTTACCAATTGGCGCAACTAAATCAACGACACGAGCAGTTAAGTCTTCTGTCGTACCATTACCTAATTCCATAACCAATTGTTCGGTCGGGAAAAGGGGAGTTAAGTTTTCAAATAAAATTTTATTACGAGAATTTTCTGGCGTGTCGTAGTTAATCTGGTTAACTTTGAGCAACGCAAAATAACGCTCACCTTCTTTTGGAGGGCGAATAGTACCTGTGATGGTATCACCTGTACGCAAGTTAAAGCGTCGGATCTGTGAAGGACTCACATAAATATCATCCGGACCTGCTAAATACGAACCTGCGGCAGAACGCAAAAAACCAAAACCATCAGAGAGAATTTCGAGAACGCCGTCACCAAAAATTTCTTCGCCATTCATCGCATGGCGTTTCAAAATGGCAAAAATAATATCTTGCTTTCTGTTACGAGCCATACCTTCCAGGCCCATAAATTCAGCAATTTTAATTAGTTCGCCGATTGGTTTTTTCTTGAGTTCAGTTAAATTCATAAGGGTCAGAATTAGGAAAGAGTAGAGTGTGGTTTAAAAAGGAGAAAAATCGCTCGCATACAAAAAAGATTATCGCAATTGTATTTACACAATAACAATTCAGAAGTCTGATTAATTGTTTCGAAGAGAAATGTGAAAAAACAATTTCTGTTGCCGAGTGGCGATCTTTATGTTTGTGTCTTGTAAGAAGCCGGACGAAGATGATTCCCTTCAGTGCCTCTTGAGCATGCAATATAAGCCAGCCTAGCAAATTTGTCAATTTATAGGCGAAAAAAATACGCTATAAAAAAGTATAGCGTATTTTCTTTTTTAGCATTTTGACTTAAACGTTTTCATCAATAAAGCTAACAAGTTTAGAGCGAGGTACAGCACCAATTTGTTGAGCTACAACTTCACCATTTTTGAAAAGTAGTAAAGCAGGAATGTTACGGATGTTGTATTTCACTGCTGTATCTTCGCAAGAAGTCACATCAACTTTAACAATTTTTACTTTACCAGCATATTCACTTGATAGGTCTTCAAGAACAGGTGCGATCGCTTTACAAGGTGCACACCATCCTGCCCAGAAGTCAACAAGTACAGGGGTTTCAGCATCTAAAACATCTGCTTGGAAGTTATCATCAGTTGTATTTACAATAGTCGCAGACATGGTACGGCTCCAATTTTTAGAAAAAAGTGCTATTACAGGAGAAATTATCTCTATCAGTATTACATAGCTACTTAGTTCAATGTAAGGGTTTGATGCTATTATTCAAGGCTTAACTAAATTTGTCTAATGGATGCTCACGATATTCATCATCGACTTGTACAATCAACTAATAAATAGAAAAATTTAAATCACAGCTAATTGTTGATGAAAATGGCTTTTCAATTGCATTCTTGTGAATTACTCTAGGCGTGAATTGTTATGGGTTTAGTTCAATAATGTCTGATTTTCTGATTGATGAAGAATTACTTGCCGCCATAGATATGGGGTCGAACAGTTTTCACCTTGCAATTGCACGGGTAGATCATGGCGAAGTTAAAAAAGTTGCTTCGATGTCAGAAAAAGTACAGCTCGCAGCTGGTTTAGATGAGAATAAAAACCTAACAGAAGCCGCTCAGCAACGAGGCTTAGCCTGCTTGGCTCGTTTTGTAGGGAGATTAAGTTCTGTTCAACCAAATCGCTTACGAATTGTGGCGACCAATGCTTTGCGTCAGGCAAAAAATGGCCATGAATTTATTCAAAAAGCAGCAGAAATTTTGCCTAAACCTATTGAAATTATTGCTGGGCGAGAAGAAGCACGTCTGATTTATCTTGGCGTATCGCATACCATGGCAAATGGTGGTCGACGTTTAGTTGTAGATATTGGTGGTGGTTCTACTGAGTTCATTATTGGTGAAGAGTTTGAACCTATTTACACTGAGTCATTGCAAATGGGATGCGTGGCTTATACAAAAGCTTACTTTGCCGATGGAGAAATCACACAAAAAGCCTTTGATAAAGCAGTAGTTGCTGCCCGTAAAGAACTTTCAGCTATTGCAACAACGTATAAAATGGAAGGTTGGGATACTGTAGTTGGTTCTAGTGGAACCATTAAAGCTTGCCGCCAAATTATGGTGAATATGGGCTTGAGTGATGAACAAGAAAACGTTACTCGAGAAGGCTTATATAAACTCAAAGATAAATTACTTAAGTTTAAAAATATTTCTGAAATTGATTTTGAAGGGTTAAGAGAAGACCGACGAGCAGTTTTGCCAGCCGGATTGGCAATTTTGTACGCAGTTTTCGAAGTTTTAGAAATTGATCGTTTGGCATATTCTGATGGTGCATTACGTGAAGGAGTCATGTATGACCTATTAGGTCGTTTTAAACATGAAGATATCCGCGATCGCAGTGTACAAGCTTTAATGGGACGTTATAACGCTGATCCAAAACAAGCAGAAAGAGTCGTAAATACAGCACAACAATTATTTGATGGTGTTGCAGAATCGCTTAATTTAACGAGTGAAGACAGTGACTTACTGCGCCGAGCTGCCTATTTGCACGAAATTGGTTTGGCGATTAGCCATGGTGGGTATCACCGTCATGGTGCTTATTTATTGCAGCATTCTGATATTCCGGGCTTCTCACAAATTGATCAAAATCACCTTTCACATTTGGTCGCTCACCACCGTCGTAAATTGCGAAATGATGTAAAAAATGAAATTTTGAAGGCTGGTGGTAATAAATTACTTTATCTATGTTTATTACTTCGCCTAGCAGTTTTACTCAACCATAGTCGAAGTGATCAGATGCTTCCTGCCATTGAACTGACCATCATAAATGATCAACAATGGCAACTTAGTGTTTCTGGTGATGCCAAACAATGGCCATTGTTAGTTGCCGACTTGCATGATGAGCAAGAGCAGTTTAAGCATTGGGACATTGAATTGAATATTCAGTCGGAAAAATTTATCGATTAAAGGGATAATATTCGACCTATGAAAAAAGCTACTCAGTCCAAAGCGTGGACAACGGTTCAAATTGCACGTCATCCTGATCGTCCGCAGTTTCTAGATTATGTCGGTGAAATCTTTACAGAGTTTGATGCCTTGCATGGTGATCGTTTGTTTGGTGACGATGGTGCGATGGTAGGTGGTCTTGCTCGTTTTGATGGTCAGCCTGTGATGGTTATTGGCCAACACCGTGGTCGTAGTACCCGTGAAAAATTAAAGCACAACTTCGGTATGGCTAACCCAGAAGGTTACCGTAAATCTCAACGCCTATTAGATATGGCAGAGCGTTTTAACCTTCCGGTCTTCACATTTATTGATACTATGGGTGCTTATCCAGGTGTTGGTGCTGAAGAACGTGGACAAGCTGAAGCAATTGCAACTAGCCTTGCTCAGCTTTCAAGTTTGAAAGTTCCTGTTGTCGCAACAGTACTTGGTGAAGGCGGTTCTGGTGGTGCTTTAGGTATTGGTGTTGCTGACCGAGTAATTATGTTGTCGCATAGTATTTATTCTGTGATTTCACCAGAAGGCTGTGCATCTATTTTGTGGAAAACTGCTGAAAAAGCGGCTCAAGCAAGTGAAGCTTTAGGTTTGACAGCAGATAAATTACAATCTCTAGGTATTGTTGAATACGTAGTAGATGAAGGCGAAGGGGCTCATTTAGACCCTGAGCAAGTTATGCAAAACCTAAAAGTAGTTTTGAAGCAAGCTTTGGATGAGTTGCTACCAATGGATGCAAATGAACGATGCGAAGCACGTTATCAACGTTTAATGAAGTTTGGCAGCGAAAATTTAGGCATTCCGTCTTAAAACAGGCTCAAGAGTTTTCAGAAAATAGTACTTTTCTTATTGGATGTAGTGGCGGCATGGATTCAATGCTGCTACTACATTTGATGTCTCAAATTTTCCCTCAAAAGATCCGAGTAATTTATATAGATCATCAACTGCAATCAAAAAGTGTAGAGTGGGGCGAACTCGTTGCTAAACAAGCGACTCGTTTAAATATTCCTTATACCATTCAAAAAGTTCAAGTTACTGACGGTAATTTGGAAGCTCAAGCACGTCAGGCACGTTATCACGCTTATCTACAACATTTACAAGCCAACGAAATTTTATTGCTTGCTCATCACCAGCAAGATCAAGCTGAAACAGTAATATTGCGTTTATTGTCGGGTGCGGGTGTTGATGGGCTTGCTGCTATGCAGTGTATTGATCATCGTGTAGATATGACAATTTGGCGCCCTTTTTTGGATTTAACCCGTGAGCAGATTGCCGAGTGGACTACTCAACTTGAAATTGAGTATATAGATGATCCTACAAATTACGATATCCATTATGATCGGGCGTGGTCGCGTGAAGAACTTTGGCCCTTCTTACAAAACCGTTTTCCAAAAATGCAGCAAGCACTTAGTCGTACCAGCTATCTGATGCAAGATGCTTCTGAAATTTTAGAAGAAGTTTTAAAAGTTGATTTGCAAAATTGTGGTACGGACGAATGTTTGGACTTAAATCAGCTATTAAAACTATCTTCTGCCCGTCAGCGTCAATTGCTTTCGGTTTGGATGAAAGGTGATGGGCAATATCGACCTGCATTTGAAATGGTTGAGCGTTTAAAAAATGAAGTAATTAATTCGAAGTCTGATGCACAAGCGGCATTACACTGGAACCAGTTTTATTATGTTCGTTATCAACATCATCTTTATAGGTTGAGTAAGCAAGTTTTTCTTGTTGAAAAATTAAATCCAGTTGAAACCGAGACAGAGCATTATTTCCAAATGGGGGAAATAGTGCATTGTGCTTCAGGATATTTTCAAATTACTCAAAAAAATATGGGTTTGTCTGCATCTTTATTAAATAAAAAATTAAAAATTATTCGACGCCAAGGTGGTGAAAAGGTCCATTTATATGGTCGTGTTGGGCAATGGCCATTAAAAAAAGCAATTCAAGAAGCACATATTTTGCCTTGGCTTCGTCATACAATTCAAATATTAGTCATAGATAATGTTATGCTTGGGGTTTTTACACCGAAAGGATTTTGGTTGGCTCAGTCTCCGTATTGTGAGCAAGGAGGATGGCAACCAGATTTAATTTCTTATTCTTGTAATCTGGTAAATGGCGAAGATGGTTATGACAAGTGCAGTAAATAGTAATATCTGTTTTATTGGTGGTGGTAATATGGCCCAAGCTTTGATTGGTGGGCTCATTTCAAGAGGTTTACCGCCAACACGTATTACCGTTTCAGATCCTGTTGAGCAAATACGTCAATTATTGCAAGAAAAAGAAGTCCATGTGACACAAGATAATGTAGCTGCAATTAAAAATGCTGATGTCGTTGTACTGGCAGTAAAACCACAAGTTTTGGCGACTGTTTTACGTCCTTTAAAAGGACTGTTATCAGATAAATTGGTTATTTCAATTATTGCTGGTGCTGAAATCCAAACGATATCAAACTTAATTGATAGCAATCGAATTGTTCGAGTTATGCCAAATACGCCAGCTCTAGTTCAGACGGGTGCACATGGTATCTATGCAAATGATGTAGTAGGTACTTCGGATCGTGAATTAACAAGTCAGATTTTAGCAGCCACAGGCTTAACAATTTGGGTAAACTCCGAAGCTCAAATTGATGCGGTAACAGCGGTTTCTGGCTCAGGTCCTGCATATTTCTTCTATCTCATGGAAAGTATGATCCGTGCGGGTAAAAATTTAGGACTTGATGAAAAAGTTGCAACTGCGTTGACTCTTCAAACGGCATTAGGTGCAGCTCAAATGGCAATTACGAGTTCAAATACTCCTTCTGAACTTCGTAAGAATGTGACATCGCCAAATGGCACAACTCAAGCTGCACTTGAAGTTTTTGACCGTGCACAAATCTCCCAAAATATTCAATCTGCATTGGCTGCTGCACAGAAGCGTAGTCAAGAATTGGCTCAAGAATTGAGTGACAGTGCGAAATAGCTTAAATAGGATAAGACAACTATGGGTGCAAATTCTGCGCTAATTTTTGGAATTTTAATTAATGTCGCGATTTTATTGGTCTTTTTCCGTTTTTTAATGCAATTGGCGGCAGTAAGTCCTTATAATCCTGTGGTTTTATCGACCGTAAAGGCGACTAAAATTGTTGATATTTTTGGCCGAATTTTTCCGACGGTCGCAAAAGGCCGATTTAATTTGGCTGCGTTGGTTCTTTTAATTATTTTATATTTACTGAAAATTTTTGGCGTGATGTATCTTTCTGGTTCTATGCCAAATAGTCCGGTTCACTTAGTGATTCTGACATTTGTGACTATGATTCAGGACCTGATCCGTTTCTGCCGTTATTTAATTTTCGCGACAATTATTTTGAGTTGGGTGGTTATGTTCACTCAATCGCGTTCACCTTATATTGAAGTGATTCAAGATTTAGCTGAACCATTACTCGCACCATTCCGTCGTTTATTGCCTAATATGGGAATGATTGACTTATCTCCAATTTTGGCCTTTTTAGCGCTTTATATTGCCGAGATCTTAATGAATGAAGTTGCAAAAGTTCTTTTAACAGGACTTTAACTTAACGCAATAAAAAAAGGGCTGTTAATACAGCCCTTTTTTTATTTCTATTAATTAATGGGCATCATCCCAGTTTTGCCCTTGCCCAACTTCAACAACTAAAGGCACAGAAATTTTTACTACAGATTCCATGACAGTCGCGATTTGCTTAGAGAGCTCTTCGGCAATGTTTTGATCTGCTTCAAATACTAATTCATCGTGTACTTGCAGTAGTAGTTTGGCTTGATCTTTTGGCAAGATTTTATCGACTTCAATCATTGCGAGTTTAATGATATCAGCAGCACTACCTTGTAACGGTGCATTAATTGCAGCACGTTCGGCAGCCTTACGTACCATTACATTTCGTGCATCAATATCTGGTGTATAAAGACGACGACCTAAAATAGTTTCAACAAAGCCTTGTTCCGATGCTACTTGGCGGGTACGTTGCATGTATTCGTAAATGCCAGGATAGCGCTGGAAGTATTGTTTGATATAGTTCTGTGACTCTTGACGTGTGAAACCTAACTGACGAATTAAACCAAACTCAGACATACCATACAGTAGACCAAAGTTTACTGCCTTAGCTTGACGACGTTGATCATTGGTCACATCTTCAATTGCAATGCCCAATACTTCTGCCGCAGTACGGCGGTGAACGTCTTGTCCATGCTGGAATGCGTGTACTAATGCTTCATCTTGAGAAAAATGAGCCATTAAACGTAATTCAATTTGCGAGTAATCGGCAGCCAATAGTACTCGGCCTTCTGGCGCAATGAATGCTTTACGAATTTGACGCCCAATTTGTCTACGAATTGGAATATTTTGTAAGTTAGGATCTGAAGAGGAGAGGCGACCTGTTGCTGTGAGCGCTTGGTGATAACTCGTATGTACACGATGCGTGTCGTTATGAGATTGCTCAACTAGACGATCAGTATAGGTACTTTTCAGCTTTGCTAAACCGCGATGCTCTAGAATAATTTCCGCTAAAGGATGTTCAATTTTTTCTAAAACACTTTCACTCGTGCTGTATTGTCCAGTTGCAGTTTTTTTACCGCCTTTGATTCCTAATTTATCAAATAGTATTTCGCCTACTTGTTTAGGAGATGCAATATTAAAAGTTTCATCTGCAATTTCCATCGCCTGGTTTTCAAGCCCTTCCATCGTTTTTGCAAATTCAACGCTTAATTTATCTAAGAAGGCATGATCTAGACGAATACCATCTTCTTCCATACCCGATAAAATACGGGCAACTGGCATTTCGATGTTATATAAAATATTTTCTAGCTCAGGAAATGGCTTAAGTTTGTTTGAAAGCACTTCATACAAACGATAAGTCACATGAGCATCTTCTGCAGCATAGTGAGCAGCAACTTCAATCTCAATTTGATTAAACGTTTTTTGTTTAGCACTCTTACCAGCAATTTGTTCAAAAGTGGTGGTTAAGTGGCTTAAGTAGACACGAGCTACATCATCCATGCCGTGACGAGTTGCTGCTGCATTCAATACATAAGATGCAAGCATGCTATCGAAATACCAGCCTTTAAGTTCTATGCCATGATTGGCAAAGATATGCGCATCATATTTAAGGTGATGCCCAATTTTTTTAACTGCTTCATTTTCTAGCACAGGCTTAATTTGAGCCAGAATTTGGTCACGATCCAGTTGCTGCGGTGCATTTTCATAATTATGCGCTAATGGAACATAGTAGGCATCTTTCGCATCAAATGCGATTGAAAAGCCAACCATCTCGGCAATACGGTAGTCCAGACTTGTAGTTTCTGTATCAATAGCAAAATGATCAGCATTTTGCATGCGTTGCCAGAGCTGATCCCATGCTTCTTGGGTTAAAACAGTGTGATAATTTGCAGTTCCAAGCTGGTCATCTTGACTAGTTAAGCTTGCTTGATCTTCGGTTTCTATAGATTCAGCAGGTTTAACTTCATTTTGAACAACAGTCTGTGAAGCTTGTTGTTTATAGCTTGAGCTATTTGGATTGTTTGGATGATCAAGTGACTGTAATTGGTTTCTAAACTCAAGCTCAGTATAAAGATTGCGTAGAGCCTCAACATTTGGATCAGTAAGCTTTAACTCATGCCAATCGAGTTCTAAAGGAAGATCACAGACAATGCTAGCTAACTGGTGATCAAGCTTAATATTGTCTAAGTTATCTTTAATATTTTGGCTAAGTTTGCCTTTAAGTTGGTCTGCATTGGCAATAATATTGTCTAAAGTGCCATATTCAGTTAGTAACTTAGCTGCTGTTTTTGCACCAACGCCAGGCACACCCATGATGCCATCAGACGCATCGCCCATAAGGGTTAAGTAATCGATAATTTGATTTGGCCAAACACCAAATTTTTCAAATACCCCATCGGTATCCATGACACGATCTTTAAAGCTATCTTCAAGTTTTACATGATCATTGACGAGCTGAGCCATGTCTTTATCTCCGGTTGAGATAAGTACATGATGGCCTTCGAGTACGGCACGTTTAGCGAGTGTACCGATAATGTCATCTGCTTCTGCACCCGGAAGACTATATAAAGGAATCCCCTGAGCTTTAATCAATGCATGTAAATATGGAATCTGTTGAGATAACTCTTCCGGCATGGTAGGGCGATCACCTTTATAAATAGGTGAAAGCTTGTGGCGGAAAGTTGGCTCAGGCGTATCAAAAATGACAGCCATATGTGTCGGCTGCATACGGCGCATTAATTTTTGAATGGCAGAAATTGCCCCACGTATTGCATTGGTATGTAACCCTGTAGAGGTCGTCAATGGTGGTAATGCATGATATGCACGAAATAAAAAATAGGACCCATCAACCAAGACAAATGGTGGCATTGAACAATTCCTTAATTTGAATTAGGGGTATTTTACGTGAAAACGGCTATGAATGCAGGTTTATGATTTTTGCAGTATTTTGTATGTATAAATATACGCTTGTATTGGCTTGAAGTAAGATGACCTGTAATGAAGGTGTCATATTGCTAAGCCCATGTATAAAAAAGACAAACAGGGAATGATCATTGTTTTGATCGCTTTGACTTTGTTTTTAGCCATTTCAATTGGTTTTAAATTTCAGAGTGCTGTTATTGCTTTATCTATTGCACTTACTGTCATTCTAGTTCAATTACTGTCAAATCTGCATGAGCGTTTAACTCATTTAGAACAGCAGTTTTCTCAGCAGAAAACGCCACTTTATTCTATTCACATGCAAAGAACAGTGATTTATGCAGCAGCCTTGGTTGCATTAGTTGCTTATATCAATCATTGGATGTGGATTGCTGGTGGGGCTTTACTGGTTTTATTGCTATGTTTGATTCAAACCATCAGTGCATTTCATACTCGACTATTATACCTCGAGTCAGCAAAACAAACTGTTCATGTAAATGAGACCATACAAACAGAAGTTATAAATCCTGTAATAGAACAAGTTAGTTCCAATAATACAGACACGCTAGTCCCAGTGGGAACGGCGCCTTTAAATCAAACAGAACAACCAGCACATGTTCAGACCGCATGGTGGCAACCAGCCGTAGATTGGATGATTCATGGTAATCCAATCTTAAGAGTTGCTGTTGCTGTGCTTATGGTTGGGGTAGTGTTGCTATTACGTTTTGCAAGCGAGCATTGGCAACTTAGTTTAGGTGTGAAACTTGGATTTATTGCGATTGCTGGAGGTGTGTTAACGGCATTTGGGTATACATTGCAAAAGAAAAATCAGCTTTTTGCTGTGGCACTGCAAGGTGTCGGGCTGGCTGTTGTATTCCTGACACTTGTGTTCTCACATCATTTTGGTGTAATTGCCAACCTAACTACAGCGAGTATTCTGTTTACGATTTTATTAGCTATTACGGTATTCCTGAGCTTAAAACAACAAGCTATTTATTTGGCAATATTAGCACTGGGTATGGCTTATGCGGCTCCTTTAGTTATTCCGCAATATCGCCCTGATGTAACCTTCTTATTTAGCTATTACTTAGTAATTAACTTAGCAGTTGCTGCGGTTAATTTTATTCAGCCTTGGAAAATCTTAAATCAAATAGCTTTTTTTGCCACAATGTTTATTGGTGGTAGTGCAATCGCATTTTATGCAGAACCCGCAAAATTTAATACATTAGACTGGATTTTGTGGTGCCATATCGCGCTGTTTATTTGGCTTAGTGTTCGTTATAGCCAAAATATATCTCGGACGTCAGCAAGTGAAAAACAAGAAGGCATTCGTTTACCTCCGCTCTTGGATGTTGGTCTTATTTTTAGTGTGCCAGTACTGGGCTTTACCCTTCATGCCTACTTAGTACATGAGTCTACACAAGCATTGACGATTGGTGCAGCCGTCTTGGCAGGTACCTATGCAGTATTAACTTTCTGGATTAAAAAAACTCATCCACAGCTTTCGGTCCTTGCAAAAAGCTTTTTCATTCTCGCGGTTGCGTTTTTTGCCTTAATTTTCCCGCTTGCAAAAGGAGCACATTGGACAGCAATTGGTTGGGTTGCTCAAGGTACGGCTTTAATTGTTTGGGGAGTAACTGAGCGCTACCGTTTAAGCCGATATATTGGTGTAGTTTTAGTTTTACTTAGCTCTATTGCACTGTTTTATCAGGTGTGGGCAAATGAAGAGTTCCCAACGCTAAGCACAAGCATCTATGCAATTGCCCAATTTATTTCTGCCTTTTATTTATTGCAATACAACAGTAAAGAGCAACGCTATTTTAGCGCAAGCATGTTTAGTGGCATTTTCTTGTGTTTAGGGATGTATGCGGGTGCTGTAGCTGGTGTAGAAATCATGGCATGGCATCATCATGCTTTGAGTCCATATTTGATGTTCGCCGTAGTTCTAATCGCAATATTTAGCGCAGTTGTTCACTATAAACTTCGTGTGCACTGGCAAAGTTTGCAGTTAATTTTAATTAGCCTGTTACTGTTGTTAGTTTTGGGTGAAGCCTTTGCGAGTCAAGTGTTTACGTTGTTTAAATGGGTAGACTCATTACAACAAACTACTTTCTTAGTCGCTACCATTATTCTTGGCAGCTTATTTATTATGGCTCAACCGGAGTCGGATGAGTCGGTATACTTAAACGTCTGGGCTGGTTTAAGCTGGTTGGCGTTAGCAATAGTTGGTTTGGCGATCTTTCCACAAATGCCAGTTGTTGCTCTGGCTTTTATCCCTGTGGTTTATTCGCTTTGGGCGTATAAGGCTCATAAAACTGCATTGTTACATCAAATTCCGGTTTGGTGTTTAAGCTTAATTTGGTTGCTAGTTGTGAGCGTTGATCGCCGCTCTGCTGAGTACCTTTATTTTGTTCCTTTATTTAACTTAACTGATTTTCTTTCTATTGTAGTATTTGCAGGTCTGCTCTTTATTATTTATCAACATGCTTTTGAGCAAGATAAATCACTAGAGTGGACTTTTAAAATTACAACAATTTTAGCTGGGTTATTGGTATTCAGTAGTGTGGTCGTTAGGGGCTTACATCATGACTGGGGGACACCACTATGGAGCTTAGCAATTTGGACGAATGGTGAAGTGCAGTTAAGTTTGACATTGCTTTGGGTCATTTTGGCATTTGTATTAACTACATTCTCAAGCCGTAAAATGATTCGTCAACTCTGGTTTGTAGGCGCTGCACTTTTAGGTATTGTGGTATTAAAGTTGATTTTACTTGATCTATCACAAAGTGCGACATTAACTCGAGTCATTTCGTTTATTGGGGCAGGTGGAGTAATGTTAATTATTGCTTATCTTGCGCCATTACCCCCGTCATCTACCGTACAGAAGAATCAAGAGCCTAAGCTTTAGGCTCTCGTTTTAATTCTTTTTGATTGCTATATTGATCGATATCGTCTTCAGCAAAACCAGTAGACGGTCGATCAATCAAGCCCATTTTAGGAACAGGAATTTCAATTCGGTTATCTAAAAATCCATTTCTGATTCGTTCTTGCATTTCATCACGAACTTTTAAAGAGTTCTCTTGTCGACACCACATCGTGAATAAAAGCTCAATTGATGATTCCCTGAATGCGGTAACCGTAACTGCAGGTTTGGGATCATCCAGTACAAGTGGATAATGAGCTGCTACATTTAGTAGAACCTCACGGACTTTAATAATATCTTCGTGAAAGTTGATTGCGAGCGTAATTGGGATACGTCGTATCGGATATTTAGACAAGTTGTGTACAGGCGCACGAATAAGCTGTTCATTCGGCAAACGAATATAGACATTGTCGAGTGTAAGTAATTTTACCGAAAGCAAATCAATTGAAATGACTTCGCCTTCAATTGTATTACCACGAATGAGAGTAATCTGGATCGTATCACCGACTTCAAATGAACCTTCACCAATCAAAAATAAACCACTAATCAAGTTACTGGCAGATGTTTGCGATGCAAAACCGAGTGCTACAGTTAAAATCCCTGCTGCACCAAGGAATACACTAAGTTTGAACCCAGCTTCTTTCAAACTTGTCATGATGAAGAGTAAGAAAATGAAATAAAAAATACCACGGCGCCATACAAGGCGTTGGTGAGCATTAAAACGTGAGCCAATGGTTCTAATAAATGTATTCGAAATAATACGAGCAAGAACAAAGCCAATGAAACACAGTACAACAGCGACTAAAATTTCACTAATACGTTCGGTATTGATATTGGTAAATATACTTTTGAGGCTATCAGCGATATCTTTTGGAATATTTGAATCGGCCATATAAACCTCTTAAAAGAATGAATCAAACATATTGAATAATGCTCCACCAGGTGAGCGTGGTGGGTGAACATAGGTCACTTCACCAGCAAGAGGTGGCGTACGGTTTTCAATACGAATACGTGCCGGACGATCAGAACCCTCATAATAAACTTTAATTTGAGAAGTCCACAAACGACCTGTACTTTCACTATAAAAAAGAGGAAGGGCGGTAACTGGCACATTCATACGATCAAAGCGTAATTGATGATTACTTGTGTTGTGAAAGTCGATTGGAGTAACAGCACGGAAAGCGCGTGGTGTTAATAGATTCAAATCAGTACGGCCATCCACGGAAGTGGCATAACAGATTTCTCCTTGCTGCGCATTAGGACCAAACCACGTATCTTTAGGCTGAATCACAGGAATCTCAAACAAAGGTTCATGCTGACTTTCAACTAAGCCTGCAATCCATAATGGTGTGCTGATATATAGAGTCCCACGTTGACCTGCTGGAATGTAAATAGGATCAACAGGTTTTATGACCACAGAACGATCTGCCAGACGTGGCATCAGTAAAAATTCTGGATTAGTCTTTCGAAACATGTAACGTTCTACTTGAACCGTATGCGGAAAGGCAAAATGTGGATCGGCAATTGGGTGCCAATCTTGTTCATTATCATCTTGGAGAGATGGACGATAATATTCGATGCGCCATTCTTTTATGCCACGTGTTAAACGAAAGAGCATTGAACCGAATTGCCATGCTTTGGACTGGTTAATTTCAAAGTGCTGTTCACCCCACCATTTTAAAGAATTCTGGGGGCGAGGCTGATATTCATTATTTTCAAACAAGACGCAAAATTCCTCTACCGAGTTGTTAAACAGACTTCACGCTGTAATCTGCTTAGAGTACACTCAAAATCATCTTACTCATCATTATAAATTGTGATGCAAATATTGAAACAAATACAAGTTCCATATAGTTTTGCCAAGCGTCATGGTGTTTTATTTCGTTATGACGGTGATCAGGTATTTATTATTAGACGTCAAAACACTGAAAAAATTGCATTACAGGAAGCAAGACGCATCTTGGGTAAGCCAGCTCATTATCAATTATGTACTGAACAAGAATTTAATACGCTCTTAAGTACGAGTTACGCAGGTGATACAGGGGAATCACAACAAGTTGCAGCTGGTTTAGAAGATCATCCGGATTTATTGAGTTTGGCCGATCAGGTTCCTGAAACAGAAGATTTGATGGACCAAGAAGATGACGCACCTATTGTTCGTCTGATCAATGCACTTCTCTCTGAAGCAATTCGAGTAGGGGCTTCTGATATTCATATTGAAGCTTTTGAAAAGAAACTATCTGTACGATTACGTGTAGATGGCCAATTGCGTGAGATTGTACAGCCACGCCGTGAATTGGCGCCTTTACTGGTTTCGCGTATTAAAGTTATGGCGAAGCTCGATATTGCTGAAAAACGTGTACCACAAGATGGTCGTATTTCTTTACGTCTTGCAGGCCGTGAAGTGGATGTGCGTGTTTCAACTTTGCCATCGTCACATGGTGAAAGGGTCGTTATGCGTTTGCTTGATAAACAAGCGGGCCGACTCAACATGACTCACTTGGGTTTAATGGCTAATGACTATGAGCGTTTAACTCAGTTAGTACATCGTCCCCACGGTATTATTTTGGTCACAGGGCCTACTGGCTCGGGGAAAACGACCACCTTATATGCAGCCTTATCTGATCTAAATGACAATACCCGTAATATCTTAACTGCTGAAGATCCAATCGAATATCAACTCGAAGGTATTGGTCAAACACAAGTGAATACCAAAGTGGATATGACATTTGCTCGTGCTTTAAAAGCAATGTTACGTCAAGATCCAGATGTGGTGATGGTGGGGGAGATTCGTGATTTAGAAACTGCTGAAATTGCAGTTCAAGCATCTTTAACAGGACATTTAGTTTTATCAACACTACATACCAATACAGCTATTGGTGCAGTTACTCGACTTAAAGATATGGGGATTGAACCCTTCTTATTATCAAGTTCTTTAATTGGGGTGATTGCTCAACGTTTGGTTCGTACTTTATGTCCACATTGTATGACATGGCGTGAAGCAGATACTTTTGAGAAACAGGTTTTTCAGCATATTAATAATGAACCGTTGTTGCAGTTACCTGAAGCTAAAGGGTGCGATCATTGTTCACATTTAGGTTTTAATGGACGTACAGCGATTTATGAAATCGTACCAGTTGATGAACCTATGCGCCGTCTGATTCATGGTAACGCAGCTGAATATGAATTAGAAAATCATGCTCGTGAGTATTCAGGTTCTATTCGTGACGATGGTTTGCGCAAAGTACTTACAGGTAAAACTACACTCGAAGAAGTACTTCGCGTAACCAATGAGGCAAGTGAAGCATAATATTTAAGATGTAAAAAATGCCCGATTTGATTCGGGCATTTTTTAAATATCAAAACTTATTCAGTCACAATATTAAACGTCACATCAATATTATTGCGAGTTGCATTTGAATATGGGCAAACAATATGAGCTGCTGCAACTAACTTTTCAGCTTCTTCACGATCCATACCCACTAAGTAAACATTTAAAGTCGCTTCGATGCTAAAACCTGTAGGAATTGGACCAATACCTACTTCACCTTCTACATAAGCGTCTTTGCTAATGTTAAATTTATCGCGGTTTGCAACAAATTTTAAAGCACCTAAAAAGCATGCTGAATAACCAGCTGCGAATAGTTGCTCTGGATTTGTTACAGCACCACCAGCGCCACCCATTTCTTTAGGTACACCAAGTTGTACATCTAATACGCCGTCTGATGAAGTCGCACGGCCATCACGACCACCGGTTGCTTTAGCTTTTGCACGATAAACAACTTTTTCTAATGACATCGTTTTTATTCCTAAAATAAATTGAATACAAATATATCGTACACGACTTAATTATTTTGACAAGTATATTTTTTAAAAAAATTGCTGTTTATTTGACTAAGTTTGTACGGAGTTTAGTAAGTTGATCTTTAAGGCCGAGTAGTGTTGTCATATCACATGAACTTGCTTCTAATACGCCTGATGGAATATGGATTGCTTGATCTTTTAATTTTTTTCCTTCATCACTTAGCGTAATAATCACTTGTCTCTCATCTTGAGTTGAACGGGTACGATGAAGTAAATGCGAGGCTTCTAACTTTTTCAAGATAGGAGTGAGGGTAGATGATTCTAAAAAAAGTTTAGCTCCAATTTCTGAAACAGTCACTTCATCCTGCTCCCATAACACTAACATCACTAAATATTGGGGATAGGTAATGCCCAAAGGTGCTAGAAGTTTTCTGTAGAGTTGATTAAGCGCTAAATTCGTTGAATAAATGAGGAAACATAATTGATTCTCAAGCTTTAAGTTTTGACAGTCTTGGTCCATATCTTCCTCAAAGAAACTAGTATTGCTTTTGTAGTATATCGCGTTCTATTCAGTTTCTTAAATGTTCATAAGAATAGGTTATGAATAAAGTAAATTAAGGGATATAAAAAATGGAATAATTACATCAATTATTCCATAAGATAAAAATAGTCTAGATGAAAGTGTTTACCACAAATCTGCAATCTTTTTCATTAAACGCGCACGATACTTCGCAGTAGGATTATTTGCATTACGTTGCTGCTCTTGTTCATAAAAATCTTGCCATGCAGTAATCATTTCAAGCGTAGTTCCTTGTTTTTTAATTACAGAAACATCTGCTGGCTGAATATTTTCTAAACGTTGTCTTGCACCTTCTGCGCCTGTACCCCAACCAATAATTCTTTGGCCAAAAGCGGGCAAGGGGATATTTTTAGGAGTTTCTGGAAGAATATCTGATTTGAGCTGTGCAGTAGGCGAAACAAAATGGTTTGTTGTACCAAGCTCTGCATAACAATGAATATTTGCCCCCAAGCAAAAAATGCTAAATAAGTATTTCCACATGAATAATTAAACTTTTAATAATGAATCAATTTACGGTGAGTCATGAGAGGCATTGAAGAGCGGACGAGTTCTTGTGCTGTTAAATCAAAGGGTACAGTGATTAAACCACTCCCTTCATATCCAATCATACTTAAAATTTGACCACGACTATCTGTTGCCCCAGAGTGTCCCCAGGTTTGTCGTTTTTCACCATGCCAGCCCTGTTGTGCTGCGCCTAAAACATAACATTGGCTATCCATTGCCCGAGCTTGTAGCAAAAGCTGCCAGTGCATTTGTCCAGTTGTATAAGTAAATGCAGCAGGGGCAGTAAGAATATGAGCGCCTTGTTGTCTCAGAGTTAGAGCAAGCTCTGGAAAACGTAAGTCATAACATACCATTAAGCCAATATTGCCAAAAGGGGTAGATGTGACTACTACGTCTGTTCCAGGTTCAAAGAAACGAGACTCTTGATAACCACCGACAGCATCACCCACTTGTACATCAAATAAATGGATCTTGTCATAACGTGCTTCTGTACGCTCAGGGCTAATACAAAGACTAACCGTCCGGACTCGACCATCTTGAATGGTAGATCCATCTGGACGAAATGGGCATGGTAAGGTACCGGCCACAATCCAGATTTGATATTGATGTGCTAGTTTCTCAAGCCGTTGTTGAATAGACTCAAATTGCTCAGCTGTTTCGCGTTGTTTTCCAGCTGCAAAACATACAAAGTTTTCGGGGAAAACAATCAGGCTAGCATTTTGCGCCTTACTTTGTTGAATCAACGACTCAATGACTTGAAAATTATTTTCAATATCATCTTGAGAGTTCATTTGAGCAACAGAAATAAGGGTCATATTCTAATAATCCGGCTTAATGATTAAAGTCAGGCATTTTGCTTATCTGATACCTGTTCAAGCGTATCTTGTTCTTTCTGTAACTGCTTCACAAGTGGCTCAAACATATTCTGATTGTTTGCATTGAGTTTCATCAATGTCTTATGTGCATCCAGAACTGTTCTTAGCATTGCATTATGAGTGATCTGTTCATCAGTTAACGTTAATGTGCAAACGTTGGGATCGCCACAGTAATTCAAAATGACAAAAACCTGCCCTAGCCCCATACTGTTGGCTAAGGTTGTGATATCTGGATTGGTAGATAGCATCACAGCTTGAATATGATGAGTTTGTTTAAGCTTTAAACCTAGCTTAGCTAGGATGCCTAACACCGTACTATCAATAAATGTTGTTTGGGTTAAATCAACGATTGCACCAACAACATTCTCTTGCTGTTCAATTCTGTTTAAAAGTTTGTCTAGACTTATACAAGAATGGGCTCGCACTTCACCAATAAGTTTGAAAATATGCGTTCCATTTAAACTTGCATATTCAACATGACCTGTTGACATATAAATGCCATTTTCAGAGAAGGATAGAAAAATTATCACATAGTGCCATCGCAGACTCAAGAGTCCTTAAGTCGTATATTATGTAATTAATTGATTTGTAAATTAATTCATTCGACAAAGACTGAAAATGGCAATGTCATCAGCCACATGATCGGGTGCTTGGAATGATTGATTTTGCAAATGATGAACCAATTGTTGGAACTGATCATTTAACCCCCCATCAAAAGGTTCAAGTGCTCCATCTGAGCAAACAATGAAGCGTGCTTGATGATTTAATGTACAAACATGCTCTTCAACTTCGAGTTCATCAGTCAAGCCTAATGGGAAACTACTTGTTGTTAAAATTTTTGGAGCTTGATTTGGTTCAAAAATGATAGGAGGAGGGTAGTGCCCAGCACTTGACCAGCGAAGTGTATGTGTTTCAAGGTTTAAAATACCCACCACAATCGTAATGTGCTTTTCAATATTCTCTTGAACCAACATTCCATTTAATTTTTTTATTAATTGTCTTGGGGTTTTAGAGCGGCCATGGAAAGCTGCCATCCAAGAAGTTAATAAACTACTGGTCACACCATGTCCTGAAACATCGGCAAGATAAAATAAAACTTCCTTATCGTTTAATTTCCAGTAGTCATACCAATCACCAGAAAGATAAGCTGAAGGCTGAAAGAAAGTTTCGACTTGATAATTTAATAAATCAATTGGATTAGGTAATAGTCTTTTTTGTAGTTCAGCAGCTGAAGGTAAATCACGACTATCTTGATTACGTTTATATTGAGCATCGATTCTTGATAATGCTTTATTTAAATCGTTAGGTAGTTGATTCCATACCCAACCTGCAAGAGCACCCGCTTCCCAAGCTTGAGCTAAAGCACTACCTTCATGTTCAAAAGCAATGACAATCGTTGGTAAATTCCATTTATATGTCAGGAAATCTTGTACATCTGCTATTGCAATGATGGTTGGATCATATAAATCTAAATCATCTATGTTAATGACTTGTAAGCCTGGCAATTTATCCAAAGCTTGCTCTAAATAAGGGATAGAGCGTGTCGGTTTAATAAAATACATAGAAGAGATGGTAGTCCTTTTATATGATCACTTTATTCATCATAGAGTATGTTTGATCAAAATCAAGGTATTGCCCAACTCTTATCCGGGCAATACCTCGATTTCATCTTTTAAGGGTTTTGATTCTCATCTGGTGTATCTTCTGAGTCATCATCAATGAAAGATACATCAGCTGAGTCGCCCTTTTTCTCTGCAATTTGGAATGCTTTACGTTGCAGATATAAATCTCGAATCATGGCATATTGATCACCTTGTAAGGTCTGATCTAGGTCTAGATATTGAGCGCGTGTATCAACCGCTTGTAACATATTACTTGACCAATAAAGACCCTCTTGATCATCCATAACATATTTCTGTGGACGTGCTTGGGCGTCTACTGCTAAACCAAAACCATCACGTAAGGTACTTGGCCCGAAAAAAGGCAACATCAGGAATGGGCCAGAAGGAACACCATAGTAACCAAGAGTTACACCAAAATTCTCTTCTTCAGTCGGTAAACCTAAACGGCTGGCAGGGTCAGCTAATCCAAGAGTCGTTAATGTATTAATTGTAAAGCGACCTATGGTTTTTGCTGCACGACCAGGGCGACCTTGAATAAGCTGGTTAACAGCATTCCAAGGTTCTCCAAGATTTTTACGGAACTGACGATAAGAACCACGGACATCTTCTGGAGTCTTTTCTCTATATTGCACAGCAACTGGGCGTAAAAAATTTCGATCCAACATGTCGTTAAATGAGTAAATTGGACGATTTAATGATTGTAATGGGTCTTTTACAGGATCTGGTTGTGCTGCATTCGCATTAATTTTTAAATCTTTAACTTTAATATTTTTTAAATCTTTAATAATTTGTGAGCGCGTATGAGTCGGTGCTGTTTCTTCTAGTGAGCTAGCATCAGAAGATTCACTTATAGTATTTTCTTGAGCATATAGAGAGGTACAAACACCTACAGATAATACGCTTAGTAAAATTAAATTAGAATAATTCATATAATTCCTTAACCGCCAGCCAGGCTAATACTTAAATGTGCAGTTGGGTGGAGATATGTTTTAATACAAAATTGATAACCTATTATCAATGTAAAATTGATCAAATAATATAGATAAAATGCTAAAAAGCTTAAAAAGTATCCAGTTGATGATATTGATTTAAAAAAAAGGTTGCAAAGGGGATGAGATGGTCTATAATGCACATCCATCGGCGGTGATGCAGATAGAAACTTGTTGAAAAACAGTTACTTGGAATTAAGTTGGTTGCTTTAAGTGATGAATTTGATGGTAAGTTGGTTTGAGAGATAAGTTTTAAAAATATCGAAATTACCTGTTGACTTTTAAGAGATTAAGAGTAATATAGCCGACCTAGCTTGCTGGTGACGAACCAGGAAGAAGATCATTAAGAGAATTGAAGAACAACTTGTGTGGATTTTTACTGATTGATTAATCGAAATAATTTTCATTGATTGATTGGTTTAAATTACTCGAAGTTTATTTGAGCGAAATTTAAGTCAGTAATTGATGAGCCAGAATTGGCACCTTGTCTTTAAATAAGGTGCAAAATGATTTTAACTGAAGAGTTTGATCATGGCTCAGATTGAACGCTGGCGGCAGGCTTAACACATGCAAGTCGAGCGGAGAGAGGTAGCTTGCTACTGATCTTAGCGGCGGACGGGTGAGTAATGCTTAGGAATCTGCCTATTAGTGGGGGACAACATTTCGAAAGGAATGCTAATACCGCATACGTCCTACGGGAGAAAGCAG